>CACGTA010000001.1 GCA_902575815.1 uncultured Alphaproteobacteria bacterium
TCATTAAAATCTATTATTTCATTATTTTTTGGTATCCTATTTATTTTTTCATATACTAGACCACCTACAGAAGAAGTTTCATCATCCTCATTTCTAGGAATATCAATAGCGAAATATTCCTCTAAATCTTCTACTCTATAACTAGCATCTACAGTTATTGAATTACCTGATTTTTTATAAACTAATTCTTCATCATCCTCAGCATCATGTTCATCTTCTATTTCTCCAACAATTTCTTCAACTAAGTCTTCTATCGTAACCAATCCGTCTACACCCCCAACACCATCAACAACTAGTCCTATATGAATCCTCGATGATCTCATTGTTTTTAGTAAATCTAAAATTGGTGATTTTGGTGCAACATATAAAACATCTCTTATAATTTCATTCATTTGAAAATTATCTTGTGATGATTTGATAAAATCTTTTATATGGAAGAAGCCGATTACGTTATCAATATTTTTTTTATATACAGGAAATCTAGAATGCCCCTCATTTTTAATGACTTCTAAAATTTCATTATAAGATTTGTCTTGATCTAGAGCTATTATTTCACTTCTTGGTATCATTAAATCTTCAACACTTTTTTCGTTCAAATTAACAATGTTCTTGATTAGATTTTTTTCGTTATTATCATTAAGATCTGCAAGATCTTTATCGTCTTCATCGTTAGCAATAAAATTTAAAATATCTTCTTTTGTTGAATCATTAGATAGCAATTTTTTAATTATCCAATTTTTCCAGCTCGATGTTTTATCAGCGTTACTTGTGTTCATTAAATTGCGTAAGGATTGTTAATTCCAAATAATCCTAAAATTTTTATCTCCTCTCTTTTCATTTTTTTAAATTCTAAATTTTTTTTATGATTATATCCGTTAATATGCAATAAACTATGGATTAATAGATGGTTAAAATGATCATATATGCTAATTTTATTCCTACGTATATATTTTTCAATAGTATCAATTGAGAAAAAAATATCACAATATAAAATTTTTCCAACATTTTTATTTGAGTTCTTTGTAATAAAAGTAAGAACATCAGTATCTGTTCGTTTATTTTTATAGGTTTTATTAAGTTTAATCATTTTTGATTTATCTGTTAAAATTATATTCAGTTCAAATTTATGATCTCTTTTAAAATAAGAGCTCATTTTATTTATAGTTTTTTTTGTAATAGTCTTAATTTTAGGTATTCGTCTTGGCCATTTTTTTGATTCAGAAAAAAAATCAACTTTTATGTTTTTCATATGCATTAATAATTTTTTTGACTAAATCATGTCTAACGACATCCTTTTCTGATAATTCTATAAAACCTATATCGTTAACTTTATTTAATTTTTTTAATGCATCCTTAAGCCCGGAATCTTTTTCACTTACAAGATCGATTTGTGTAATATCTCCTACAACCACCATTTGACTATTTTTACCTAATCTAGTTAAAAACATTTTCATTTGTGTTTTTGTTGTATTTTGAGCTTCATCTAAAATTATAAAACAATCTTCAAGAGTTCTTCCTCTCATAAAGGCAATTGGTGCTATTTCTATTGTGTTGTTAAGTAATTTTTTTTCAACCTGTTCATAAGGTAGCATTGAATATAAAGCATCATAGATAGGTCTCAAAAAAGGATCAACTTTTTCTTTTAAATCCCCTGGGAGGAAGCCTAACTTTTCACCAGCCTCAACAGCAGGTCTGGATAAAATAATTTTATTTACTTTACTATCTTGAAGGGCTGAAACTGCTTTCGCAACAGCCAAATAAGTTTTTCCAGTTCCTGCTGGACCAATAGCAAATGTAATATTTTTGGTATTTAGTAATTGAAGATATTTATTTTGTATTTCAGTTCTTGGTATAATTTTTCTTTTTTTAGTTTGAATAAATAAATCCATCTGTTTGTCTGACTTAATATTCATCGATATTAAACTTTTATTATCTCTAATTCTATCCTCATCTATTTCAGCACCATTTTGTGCTTCTTTAAATAAATTAAGAATAGTTTTCTTAGTTTCAAAAATTGATTTTTTATTACCTGATATTTTTATTTTGTTTCCACGGTATTGGATTTTAACTTGATTAATTTTTTCTATAAGAGATAAGTTTCTATCATTAATCCCAAATAAATTACTTAAAATTGTATTATCATCTAATTCCAATTCTATATTTTCGTTATTACTTAATATATCTGACATTCAAGTGCAAAGTTAGTTGAGTTTGTAATTTTCACATTCATAATTTGATTTAAGAGATCTTTTTTAGAGTTAATAAATGTGCTTTGATTGTAGATTGTACGACCTATAAATTGATCTTTATGCCTACCTACCTTTTCAAATAATACTTCCATCCCTTTATTAACAAATGATTTATTAAAATTTATTTGTTGTTGTGTAAGTAAAGATTGCAAAGCACTTAACCGTGCTTTTTTATCTAACAAACTAATATTATCTTTATTTTGAGCAGGTGTTCCTGGTCTTGCACTATAAATAAATGAATAAGCAATAACAAAATTTACTTTTTCAATAAATTTCATTGTATCTTCAAAATCATTATCTGTTTCTTCCGGGAAACCGACAATAAAGTCTGATGAAAGAGCAATATCAGGGCGAACATCTCTTATTTTTTCAACTATTCTTAAATAATCATCAACTGAATGTTTTCTATTCATTTTTTTTAAAATTTTATCTGAGCCAGATTGAATGGGTAGATGAAGAAAAGGCATAAGTTTTGAATTATCAGCATGGGCATTTATGAGGGAATCTTTCATATCTATAGGGTGGGATGTCATATATCTAATTCTTTTTATTTCTTCAATTTCACTTATCTTGTTTATCAAATAAGCAAGATCTTTTGACTTTCCATCTGAAGCTATACCATGATAGGCATTAACATTTTGACCTAACAAAATTATTTCTTTAATACCATTTGATACATATTTTTTTGTTTCTTCTACTATATCATCAACTGGTCTAGAAAATTCAGGTCCTCTTGTATATGGTACTACACAAAAAGAACAAAACTTATCACACCCTTCTTGAATAGATAAAAATTCAGAGGATAAATTTGAAGAATTGAAAATTAAGTTTTTAAATTTTTCATTTTGCAAAAACTCACTATTTTCAATTTCATCGACTTTATCAATCATATCTGGTAATTTGTGATAAGATTGAGGTCCAACGACATAATCGACTGACGGTGATCTTTTTTTTATTTCAAGACCTTCAGCTTGAGCTACACAACCGGCAACTACTAATTGCATATTTTGTTTTTTGTCTTTAATTTTTTTTACTCTGCCAATATCAGAATAAACTTTTTCAACTGCCTTTTCTCTTATATGACAAGTATTCAAAACAGTTAAATCTGCTTTAGAAATATCTTTTGTTATTTTATATCCCTTATTTGAAAACAAATCTTTAATACGATTACTATCATATACATTCATCTGACAGCCATAAGATTTTATATAAATATATTTATCACTCATTATTAATATTTTTTATGAAGCATTTAGCATGAATATTTTTGTCATTATACCTATAATAGTTATGTCTAAAATTTAAAAAGACAAAGTTGTTTTTTTGATAAAAATTTATTGCCTCTATATTATCTTCAGCAACTTCAATGAAAATCTTTGAAAAATTAAGATTATTTGTTTCAATATAATTTAATAATTTTGTTGCAATTTTTTTTCTTCTTTGATGTTTTGATACAAATAAAATATGCAATTCTAAATTATATTCTTTATTATTTTTAATTGTATCACCAATTAAGACTCCTACAAGATTATTATCCTTAAAATAACCAAGAGAGTAATTATTATCTTTGCTAAATTGACTTTCAATATTTTTTGAATTCCATCCTATGTTTTTAAAATAATTAAATTCATCGCTATTATCATTAATAAAATTGATTATTAATATTAGGTGTTCTTTATTTATTAGGCTAATTCTATTCAATTTAGTAATTGATTATTTGATATATATATTGGTTCAATAATAATATTTTTTTTAAAAGAAAAATTATTGTAATTATTATAAAATTCTTCAAAAAAAGAAAACTGCATTTGCTCTAATTCAATGTTATCATTAATTTTGCTTTTATTAAAAAGAATCAAATCGATATTTTTTGGAATTGAATATTTATTATTTTCAATTTTATTGTATTCCATGTTGTTTTCTGTATTTTTATAACAGAAAAATTTCTGATTATTAGAAGAGGTTATAAAAGCTCCCAATTGTTTTTTAGAATGCTTTATTGCGTTTAAGTTTAAGATATCCTCAATAGTTAATGGGTAATAAGGAATATTACGAGAAATCATAAGACCAGATATAAATGCTGAACCAACCCTTAAACTTGTATAAGATCCAGGACCAATTGTTGTAGAAATTTTTTTGAGATTTTTAGTTAAATTTAATTGTTTATCTATTTCTATATAGGATTGTATTATATTATCACTCAACTTATCTGTTTCAGATTGAGTAATTTTCTGTTGTAATATTATTTTATTGTCATCAATTACACAAAACTCTGGTATTGATGATATAATATCTAGAAATAACAACATATGAAATTATATAACTATATTCTATTTCCATTTTTAAAAAGTATTACTTTAATTTTTTTATTAGTAAGTGGAGCTTTTGCTAATGAAGTAAAAAACTCAGCAACTGTATTTATGTATCATAAATTTGGAGTTTCTAAATATCCCTCAACAAGTGTAACCATTGACCAACTTAATAGTCATATTGAAGAATTAACTAAAGAAAAATACACAATAAAATCATTAGATTTTATTATTGATACAATTATTAATGATGGTGATCTTCCAGCAAATACTATTGGCATAAGTGTAGATGACGCTGATAAATCTTTTTTAGAAGTTGGATGGCCTTTATTTAAAGAAAATAATATTCCTGTTACCTTATTTGTAACAACAGGGACGATTTCAAATAATAAAAAATATATTAACTGGGATCAAATAAGAAAACTAAAAGAAGAAGGTGTAGTTATTGGTGCACACTCGCATACACATGCTCACATGCCAGATATAAGTATTGAAGAAGTAAGAAATGAAATAGAAAAATCTAATAAAATTTTTCTTAAAGAACTCGGTGAAATACCAACTTTATTTGCATTTCCTTATGGGGAGACAACAGATGAAATAATTGAATTAATAAAGGAATTTAAATTTAAAGTTGCGTTTGGACAGCATTCTGGAATAATTAATGAAACGTCTAACATGTATTATCTACCGAGATTTTCATTAAATGAAAGATATGGTGAAATAGATAGAGTAAAATTTGCTGCTTCTTCTAAAGGATTAGGGGTTTATGACTTTATACCTCAAAATCCAACCATTAAACAAAACCCACCATTCATAGGTTTCTCTCTTCTTGATGATAAGAAAGTTCAATCTCTAGATTGTTTTATATTTGATAGCAAAGGTCAAGTTGATAGAGAAATTTTTAAATTCAATGAAAGAATTGAAATAAGACTTTCGCGAGAATTGTCAGCTGGAAGATCTAGAATGAATTGTACTGTTAAAGATAGTGAAGGAAATTGGAGATGGTTTGGACACCAATTTTATTTTTAATTAATAAGTAATAGTTTTTTGATCAAAAATAGTAAAGTTATTAGTTTTAATAACTTGTGTTATTGTCTTAATATAATTTTCATCTTCTGCGTAAGTACTTAGTTTATTAATAAGCAAGTTTACATTTGAAAAATTATTTCTTTTTCTCATAATATTTCTGATATCACGAAAATCTTCATATGCATAATGAGAGTTAATATTATCAAAATATGATTCAACGCTGTTACCATATGAGCTGAATGCTTTTATTAAATGAGTATCACCATTTTCTCTTTCAAGTGGAATAACACCTTCCGAATCATCATATGTGTATTCCCCAAAAAGTGCATTGTATTCTTTTGCAAATCTAGATTTACCCCATCCACTTTCAATTGCTGCTTGAGCTAATACTATTGAATTAGGTATTACATCGACATTTGAAAGTATTTCATCAACTAAGTCTAATTTGTGTTTGTTATCATATTTAATGTTATATTTTTTAGCAATCTCATTAAGTTTTCTTATTTCGTTATTGTTGAGAGTTCTAAACGTTTCTAACTTACCCTTAAGTTCACTAACGAAACTTCTAATCATCAAAATATTTTGATTTTCGTTAATAATTATTGGTAAAACCGTTTTTACAAATTCTTTTTTATTTAAATCAAGGTAATCAAAATCTTTATCTGATAATGTTAACTCAATACTAGGACTAGTCTGTTTTTTAATCTTTGATGTGATTATAGGACTAATAGGCTTTATTCTTATTTTAACAATTAATTTTTCATTCACTATTTCTGTAATAGGAGGGCCCTTGAGTGTAATTTCTTTTTCAGATGGTGTAATTTCTTTTTCAGAATATAATTTGTTTATTTGATTTGCAGTTTGGGTGTTATTCTTAATATCAACATTGTTATTTTCTACAAAACCAACAAAGCCATAACTTACAAAAACTAATCCAATAAGTAATAAGGGAAAGCAAATAAAATTCAACAGCCTATCCATCAATAGGCCTTACTTCTTGTACTTCTGGAACATAGTGCTTTAACATATTTTCAATACCCATTTTTAAAGTAGCAGTTGAACTTGGACATCCGGAACATGCGCCTTGCATGTGGAGATATACGACACCATCCTTAAAACTATCGTAAATGATATCACCACCATCCATTGCAACAGCAGGTCTTACTCGTGTATCCAGTAACTCTTTTATTTGTTTTACAATATCAGTATCGTTTTCATCAATCTCTAAAGATTTATCTTCAGCCTTTTTTGTAATATTAATTGTTGTATCTCCAGAATTATAATGATCCATTATTGAGCCTAAGATTAATGGTTTCATAACTTGCCAATCTAAAGATTGATTTTTAGTAATAGTAATAAAATCACTTCCAAAAAAAACTCCTTCAACCCCCTCGACATCAAATAAGCGTTTTGCAAATGGTGAGTCTGCTGCTTCACCAATATTTTGGAAAAAGGCCGTTCCATCATTCATGACAACCTTTCCAGGTAAAAACTTTAATGTTTGTGGATTGGGAGTTTGTTCAGTTTGTATAAACATATGCACTATATATAGTTATTAATATGTCTTTAGTATGAATTTTCTAAAAAAAAATTTAAAATTTGGGGAATTTTTAGGATAAAAAACCAATAATTTCTTTAGTTTTTTGCAAAACAGGTTCTGCTACTGCTATAGCGTTCTCTTTACCCTGATTTAAAATAGAATCGATGTAAGAAACATCACTCATAAGTTTATTCATCTCACTCGTAATTGGCTCTAATTTAGACACAGATAAATCTGCCAAATCTTTTTTAAAGATGGAGAATTCTTTACCTGCATAATCCTTAATAACACTTTCAATAGATGTGTCTTGCAAAGAAGCAAATATCGAAATTAGGTTTTCAGCTTCTGGTCTCTTTTCTAAACCAGTTTTATCTTGTGGCAGTGGTTCAGGATCTGTTTTTGCTTTTCTAATTTTTTGAATAATATTCTCTGCCGTATCAGTTAACATTATTCTCGAATAATCAGATGGATCTGATTTACTCATTTTTTTTGACCCATCGCGAAGACTCATCACTCTTGTAGCCTCCCCTAAAATTAATGGTTCAGGAATAGGAAAAAAATCTGTCTTAAAATCATTATTAAATTTTTGTGCGATATCTCTAGTTAGTTCCAAATGTTGTTTTTGATCATCACCTACAGGAACATGTGTTGCTAAATAAATTAATATATCTGCTGCCATCAGTGTTGGATAAGAAAATAAACCAACAGAAACGTTCTCACTATTCTTTCCAGCTTTATCTTTAAATTGCGTCATACGATTTAACCATCCCATTCGGGCAACACAATTGAACAACCATCCAAGTTGTGCATGTTGAGGAACTTGTGATTGAACAAAAATATTATTTTTCTTTGGGTCAATACCAGAAGCAATAAAGGCAGATGTTACTTCTCTTGTTTTATTTGCTAACACTTTTGGATCTTGCCAAACTGTAATTGCATGCAAATCAACAACACAAAAAAAACATTCATATTCTTTTTGAAGAGTAACAAAATTTTTTATGGCGCCAAGATAATTTCCTAAATGAAGATCACCAGATGGTTGGACACCGGATAGTATTCTTTTTGTTGGCTTTTCCATATTATTTTTTTAAATATTCTCTTAACTGATTTACCGATAGGACTTTTAACACAATTACTAATCCAAAATAAATAATTATAGCTAAAAAGATCATCAGAAGTAAAAGTGTTGAATTTATTAACACTGAATTACCACTAATATTTGTAAAAAATAGTCCGTTTAATACGTAGATTCCAACAAATAATAGAAATGAACTTAGTAAAATTTTAATGGAATTCCTTACTAATAGATCATCAAATTTCATATGATTCCTAATAGCTAAAAAGAGGTACAGTAATAATGCATTTACCCATGCACTAATTGCTGTTGCAACAGCGATTCCCATTTCTCTCATTGATCCAATTAAAAGTAGCGATAAGACAACGTTAGTAATCACACTGACAATGGATATGTATAGTGGTGTTTTAGTATCTTCTCTTGCAAAGAAACAAGAAACTAAAACTTTAATTATAATGTAAGCAGGTAAACCTAAAGCAAAGTAACTTAATACTTTAGCAGTATAAAAAGTATCTTCTGCTACAAAAGCACCTCGTTCAAATAAAATTTGTATAATGGGTTCAGCTAAAATAAATAATCCTATGGCTGATGGTAAAGAAATTAATAACGAAAATTCAATAGATCTATTTTGAATATTATTTGTTGTTTCTTGATCTGATTGTTTAATTGCTTTTGATAAACTTGGTAAAAGAACTATACCAAGTGCTATTCCAAATATCGCAAGTGGTAATTGGTTAAGACGATCCGCATAATAAATATGACTGATTGCACCAACGGGTAAAAAAGAAGCAATAATAGTTCCAATAACAATATTTAATTGAATAACACCTGAGCCAACAACACCTGGTAAAAATAATTTGAAAAACTTTTTTAATTTTTCATTTAAAACTGGAAGGATAATACGTGGTCGATAAAAATTTAAAACCGCTCTGTATAAATATAAAAATTGTAAAACTCCTCCTATTAATACACCATACGATAATGCGTGACCTGCAGTAGTTACAAAAGGTGTTAAAAAGAATAATGACAAAATAAAACTTATATTCAAAATGGCAGGAGCAAATGCACCAGCAGCGAAGCGTTCATGAACATTATTAATTGAAGCAAAGTGAGCAGCTAAGGATATAAAAATAATATAGGGAAAAATTATTTTTCCAAAATGCACAGCAAGTTCATAGGCCTCTTTATTATCAGTAAAACCTGGTGCTAAAACTTGAATGATATAAGGCATCCCAAAGAAGAAAATGATCGTTAAAACGACCGTAGCAAATAGTAACATTGAGGTCGTGTTTTCAACAAAGTCAGAAGCCTCGCGTTCATCTTTTGGATTGAGAACAACACCAGAGAAAACAGGGATTAATGCAGCACTGTATGCTCCTTCTGCTAGGACACGGCGAAAGAAATTAGGAATACGAAATGCTACGAAGAAGGCATCAGCAATTACTGTCGATCCAAGATATCTTGCTATTAATATGTCTCGAATAAAACCTAATACTCGACTTAAAAATGTATAGAAGCTGACAGTAAAGAATGATCTAAAAAGACTCTTCATATGGTGGTTTTATAGTTTGGTAAGTGATTTGTATAAGTGAAATTTATGGCTTAATTACGAGCCAAAACAATATCCTGCTGATCTCACGGTTCTTATAAAATCTTCTTTTACGTCATTATTAATGGCCTTTCGCAGTCTTCTTATATGAACATCAACTGTTCGAGGTTCTACATGGGCCTCATTTTTCCAAACATGATTAAGTAATTGTTCGCGGCTAAAGACACGACCAATATTTTCCATGAAGAAAGCTAATAAATTAAATTCTGTTGGACCAAGATGAAGAGTTTCTCCATCTCGTGATGCTGAGTGAGATACAAGGTCAATTACTATTCCTTTATAAGTTAAAACTTCATCTACAAACATTGGTCTAATTCGTCGAAGAACAGCTTTTACTCTTGCCACTAATTCGTTAACCGAAAAAGGTTTTGTTATGTAATCATCTGCTCCAGTTTCTAAGCCGCGAAGTTTATCTTCTTCTTCGCCTTTTGCTGTTAACATTATGATAGGAATATTCTTATGTTCTTTATTTTTTCTAATTCTTCTACAAAGTTCAATTCCTGATAGTTTAGGTAACATCCAATCAAGAATAATTATGTCAGGTGGTTTATATAATATTTTTTCTAAAGCAGTTTCACCGTCCGTTGCAGTATCTATTTTATATCCTTCTTTATTAAAATTAAATTTAAGAAGATCTAGTAATGCTTCTTCATCTTCGACGATAAGCATTTTTAGTTTCATGAATCTCTACTATTAAATTTTTGTTACAATTCTATTACAATTTATTTTTTCTTTGGAAGAATTGCTTCCCAGGTTGGGTCTGGATTACCATCAAATAGGGGCTCACCAGAAACTGCATAATAAATATCTTCAGCTATATTTTGTACATAATCACCAATTCGCTCTAGGTCTTTAACCATATATAAAAGACTTGTACATGCTGTGATTCTTTTTGGTTCTTCCATCATGTAGGTTAATAGTTGTCTTAATATTCCAAGATATTCTTCATCAATTTGTCTATCCATTAACCAAACTTTTTTTGCGGCTTGATCTGAAAATTCTAAAAAAGCTTTTATTACTTCACTAATCATTATATTTACTTGTGCACCCATATTAATAATATCTCTCGAAGGTTTTTCTGGCAAAACTATTTCTGCTACTGCTACTCTTTTGGCAATATTTGTTGCATGATCTCCTATTCTTTCTAGATCTTTATTGATTTTAATTGCTGAAAAAATTGTTCGTAAGTCTGCAGCCATCGGTTGTCTTTTGCCAAGTATTTCAACTAAGCTTTGATCAAGAGTATTATATGCTTTATCAATTACATCATCGTTTTCTATAATTTTTTCTGCAAATTCTGTATCTTTATCCTTTAAACATTGAAGTGAGTCTTTTAGTTGATTTTCAACTAAACTGCCCATATCAACAATATTATTTTTAATGTCTCTAATTTCTTCATCATATGATTTTACAATATGTCCTTCTTGTTTCATTAACCAAATCTCCCTGTAATGTAATCCTGTGTTTTTGTATTATCAGGATTTGTAAAAATTTTGTTTGTCTCACCCGTTTCTATTAATTCTCCTAAATGGAAGAAACATGTTTTCTGCGAAACCCTGGCTGCCTGTTGCATAGAATGAGTTACTATAATAATTGTATAGTTTAATCTTAACTCATCAATTAATTCTTCTATAATAGCAGTTGCTATTGGATCTAAAGCAGAGCAAGGTTCATCCATTAGGATTATTTCAGGATTAACAGCAATTGCTCTTGCAATACATAATCGTTGTTGTTGACCGCCTGATAAACTTGTTCCAGGTTCATTTAATCGATCTTTTACTTCATCAAATAGACCTGCCTTTTTTAATGATGAATGTACAATTTCTTCTAATTCATTTTTTGAGTCAACTAAACCATGTATAGTTGGGCCATAAGCAACATTATCAAAAATAGATTTAGGAAAAGGATTTGGTTTTTGAAATACCATTCCAATTTTAGATCTTAGACTTACAACATCGGTTTTTTCACTAATAATTTCTTCGTTATCTACTTTTATTGATCCCGATACTTTACATATTTCAATTAAATCATTCATTCTGTTTATACATCTTAAGAAAGTTGATTTACCACATCCTGAAGGACCGATTAATGCCGTAACTTCTTTCTCCTTGATATCCATTGAGATTCCAAAAAGAGCTTGTTTGGATCCATAATATACATCTACACCATTTGCCAATATTTTAGAGTTACTCATGTTTTACCACTTCCTTTCAAATCTATTTCTTAAGAACACTGCAATGGCATTCATCATAAACAAAAATATTAAAATTACCATTATTGCTGCGGCTGATTTTTCTTGAAAACCTCTTTCTGCACTTTCCACCCAAAGATATATTTGAACAGGTAGTGCTGCTGAAGGTTCTGTTAAACCTGTTGGAATATTAGGAATAAATGCAATCATGCCAATCATTATTAGTGGTGCTGTTTCTCCTAATGCTTGTGCTAATCCAATAATAGTCCCTGTTAAAGTCCCTGGTAGTGCAAGGGGTACGACATGATGAAATACCGCTTGTGTTTTTGTTGCTCCAACTGCAAGTGCTCCTTCTTTAATTGAAGGAGGAACAGCTTTCAATGAAGCTCGACAGGCAATGATAATGGTTGGTAACGTCATTAAGGCTAATACGGACCCTCCAACTAACGGTGTACTCCTTGGAAGACCAAAAACATTAAGCAATACCCCCAACCCAAGTAGTCCAAAAACTATTGATGGGACTGCTGCTAGATTTGAAATATTTACTTCTATTAATTCAGTTATTCTATTTTTTGGAGCAAATTCCTCAAGATAAACAGACGCTCCTATAGCAATTGGAAAAGATAAAATAAAAACAGTAAAAAGAGTAAATAATGATCCCATAAATGAACCAGCTACACCAGCAATTTCAGGATGCCTTGAATCTGCTTTAGTAAAAAAGAAATTATTAAAAACTTGTTTAACTCTATTTTCTTCAACTAATTGATCAACATAACTTAATTGAATATCATTTAATTTTCTTCTATCTTCTGGCACATCCCTTCTTGAATTACCTTTTAATAGTTGATCCACATCACTATGGGCGGTTACCCAAATTTGTTGCTTAGTATTAATAACTTCAGGATTATCTAAGAAGTAGTCTTTAATTTCCTTATCTACATTTATAGAAAATAATTTTTTTACTAATTTAATATCTGATTTTGAGAGATCAGGGAAAAAATTTTCAATAGCCTGTTTTTTAACTCTAAAAAATTTTCCTTTTTCCATATCTTCATCTGAAGAGTCAGGTGTTAGTTTTAAAACCTCTTGATTATAATCAACTTCTAGGAGAACAATTGTTTTTTGAAAAGCAGTGTATCCTTTAGAAAATATTGTATACAAAAGAAAAACTAAAACTGCTAAAGATAAACACATAGCTGTAAAGCCGTAATACTTAAATCGCATATCTTCTAGGCTTCTCTTTTTTCTCAAAGAAACAATTTTTTCTTTAGCAATAGAATTATTCATAACGCTCCCTGTATCTCTTTACTATTTGTAGAGCTATAATGTTAAGAAATAATGTAATAACAAATAAAACTAATCCTAAAGCAAATGCTGATAATGTTCTTGGGTTATCAAATTCTTGATCACCTATTAAGGCCACAACAATTTGAACTGTAACTGTTGTTACGTTTTCAAAAGGATTGCCCGTAAGATTGGGGGCTGTGCCTGCTGCAACTACAACAATCATAGTCTCCCCTATCGCTCTGGATATTGCTAATAAAAATGCTCCTACAATTCCAGGTAAAGCTGCTGGTAAAATTACTTTTTTAATAGTTTCTGCTTTATTAGCGCCAATACCAAGAGATGCTTCCCTTAGACTTTGTGGGACAGAGTTTATTACATCATCAGATAAAGAAGAAATAAAAGGAATAATCATAACCCCCATTACCATGCCGGCTGCAAGAGCGCTTGTTGGTGAAGCATCAATTCCAATTGATTGTCCAAATGCTTTAACGAAAGGTGCAACACTAACAAAAGCAAAGAACCCGTAAACTATTGTTGGTATCCCTGCCAAAATTTCGAGAAGAGGTTTAACTATTTTTCTAACTCTTTGACTTGCGTATTCTGCTAAATAAATTGCTGTTAATAATCCAAGAGGTGCCGCAACACACATGGCTACTACCATTACTAAAAATGTTCCAGCAAATATTGGTACTGCACCAAAGGATCCCTCTGCAGCTGTTTGACCTTCTCTAATTGGAATAAAAGGATACCACTCAGTACTAAATAAAAATTCGAAGATTGATACTTCTGCAAAAAAGCGAAGGCTTTCAAATATTAGTGAAAAAACTATTCCTATTGTAGTGAAAATAGCAACAGATGAACAAAATATAAGTATATATTGAATATATTTTTCAATTGTATGTTGAGCATGAAATTCTGGTTTTAATTTTTGTGAAGCGTATAAGGCTCCAAGTAACATTATAATGATTATTGAGGTATAAAAAGATATTTGACTTATTTGTCTTAAGGAAGAATAATGAGCTGCAGCATTAATTATTTCTATAGATTTACCATCAGCAAAAGAAAGGTTATTAGCAACATTTCTAATCTCTGCTAACAATAATCCTTCGTTGTAAACTGCGCCCTCAATATATTCAAAGTTACTAATAACTATGTTTTGAATAATCTGTTCTTGAAAAATAGCCCATGAAAAATAAACAATTAGTGCAGGAAACAAACACCACATTAAAACGTATTGTGCGTAATAATTGGGAAGAGATTTGCTTTTCGTACCTTGTTTTTTAGAGTTTAATTTAATTCTTGATCTTCCGTATATAAAGGATGAGAAAATTCCGACTGCAATTAAAACTAAAGACCAAAAAAACATTTATAACTTAGTATTAAAAAAAAGGGGGCTTGTATGCCCCCATTTTATAAAAATTTAAGATTTTTATTTATAATTTGTTTGATTAGAAATAGCATCAAGAACAGCTGCTCTATCCGCAGGACTTAGTTGAACAAGTCCAGCATCTAGTAAGTAACCTTCTGTTGCTTCTTCACTTACAAACTCATTAACATAATCCATTAAACCAGGAATAACACCAATGTGTGCTTTTTTAATGTAGAAGAATAAAGGTCTTGCTATTGGATATGAATAATCTTGGATACCTTCCATAGAGATTTCAACACCGTTAATCATTGACGCTTTAACTTTATCAGAATTATTAGATACAAAACTATAACCAAAGATACCGAATGCACCTTGTTCTTTAGTTATATGCTCAACATACAGTTCATCATTTTCACCACCTTCAATAACATGGCCATCTTCACGATACGCTTGACAATCACCGTCAGCAACTAACATATCTTTAACACAACCCTTTTTCATTACAAGTGAGTCAAATGCATCTCTTGTTCCAGAAGTTGGAGGAGGTGCCATGATAGAAATTTCAACTTTTGGTAATCTTTTATCTATTTCATACCAAGTTGTTGGAGCATTTGCATTATCTCTAGCCATTGCCTGCCAGATTTCTTCTTTAGTTAAATCAATGCCACCTTTCATTGTAGCACCGTTAGTATATTTCCATTCATAATCTGCAGCGTATGCAAAAGCTATACCATCATTACCAACTCTAACTTCGATGATATCGGTTACACCGCCATCTTGGCACAGTTTGAATTCTTTATCTTTTTGTGCTCTTGAAGAGTTAGTGATATCTGGATGTTCAACTCCAACACCTGCACAAAATAATTTGTGTCCTCCACCAGAACCAGTTGATTCAATTACGGGTGCTTTCATTCCTTCTGATGCCATTTTTTCAGCAACTAAAGTAGCGAAAGGATAAACTGTAGAAGATCCTACAATTGAAATATAGTCTCTTGCTGAAACTGAAGTAGTTCCAAATAAAGCAAGGACAGCAATTAATTTGATTATATTTTTCATATTAAGCCTCATTTAAAATAAGGTTGTCGTACAGAATATATATTAAGAATTTATTACAGTTTGCTGAAATACTGGTAAAGAAATAGTAAATGTTGAACCCTTATCTACCTTGCTTTTTATCGATAATTTACCATTATGCCTATTAGTTATATGTTTAACAATAGATAAACCCAAACCCGTACCGCCTTGATTTCGAGATCTATTTTTATCTACTCTATAAAATCTTTCAGTAAGTCTAGTTAAATGCTCTTTCGATATGCCTTCTCCCTTATCTATAAAACTTATTTGGCAAAAGGTGGTATTGTCATCAATTACACTCTCAAGCTCAATTTCAATAGTAGAATTTTCTCTGCTATATTTAATTGCATTATCAGTTAGATTTAAAAAAACTTGGATCAAAGCATCTTTGTTTGCTGATATTGTAGACTTATCAAAATCATCCTTGATTTGAACTTCAATTTTTTTTGCCATTAACTTGTTTTGTAAATTATCTACTACGCCTTCAATTAATTGCCTTATATTCGCTTCTTGAAATTCTATCGGCTTATCTTCAGTCTCATATTTACTTAGTAATAATAGATCTTCGACTAATCTAGTCATACGCCAAGCCTGATCTTCCATTGTGTCTAAAAATTTACCAACCGTTTTGTCATTGATCTTATCTTCATTGAGTGAATTTTTAATTGTTTCAACATAGCCTAGAATTGAGGAAAGAGGAGTTCTCAATTCATGGCTTACATTAGCCACAAAATCTGTTCGCATTTGTTCGTAGTTTTTAAGAAGACTTTGATCGTTTAGTGATATTAACAATTCTTCATAATCTTTTTCAACAAATATTAAGTCAGCAATAAAATACATATCACTAAAATTAGATGGGGTGAATTCAAACTTAAAATCTTCTTTCTCCCTAAAGGCTTTATCAACAAAAGTATTTAACTCTGTTGATCTAATAATATTATTAAGATCTCTTCCTTCATCAATAAATAAAAATTTTTGTTTAGCTGCATTATTGTAAAAAATTATTTCCTTATTTGTATCAATTGCAATAATAATCGAAGGTATCTTACTTAGACTTAGTCTTAGTTTTTTTTTCATATTTTTTTAATTTTGGCCAATCATTGTCACTTAAAATATAACCTACACAATTTCTAGAACCACACTTACAAATGTGATCCACAAAATCTGTATCAAAAGGATAACCATAGTTATAGAAAAGTTCGTCTCCTTTTTTTATTCGTTTAATAGAAGAAATCCAAATCTCATTATCTATGATGTCTACTTCACAATTCGGATTACATGAGTGATTAATAAATTTTGCAAAATTATAATCGACATCACCGTCTATGTCGTATCGCTTGTTTAGTTCAAAAACATAGACCATGCCGTTATTTTTATCTTTTTTTGCTTTGCGGATTTGTTTATCTGCTCTTTTGTCACCCTCTCTTTTAGTAACTTTATCACCAATATATTGGATTACTTTCTGGCCTTTTTTAATATTAGTTTTTGCAAATAAGCCAGAACCGTGAAGAGGTGATTTTTTTTTAAACCAAATTTTCTGTGTCATACTGTTATTTTTATACAATACACACATATAATAAGAAATTGTATTATAAAATGATACATTTATGTATAAGACCAAAATTTAATTAATGAAATTTGAAACAAACAAAAAATTTTACCGCACAATTTGGATTTCGGATACCCATCTAGGAACTAGTGGCTGTAAAAGCAACATGCTTTTAGAATTCTTAGAAGAAACAGATTCAGAATATTTATTTTTAGTAGGCGACATTGTAGATGGATGGCGCATGCGTAAGAAAATGTATTGGCCACAAGAACATAATGACGTTGTTCAAAAAGTTTTAAAGAAAGCGAAAAACGGAACTAAGGTAGTGCTTATTCCAGGAAATCATGATGAAGTATTAAAAGATTTTACAAATTTTTCTTTTGGAGAAATTTCGATCAAAAATGAAGATACGCATCAATTAGCTGATGGAAGAAAAGTACTTATTACACACGGAGATGAATTTGATGCTGTGATCATTAATGCGAGGTGGTTAGCCAAAGTGGGATCAGCACTTTATGAATATTTACTAAAGTTAAATAATGTATTCAATTTTATTCGACGAAAGATGGGCTTGTCTTATTGGTCACTGTCTCAATATTTAAAAAAGAAAACTAAGCATGCAACAAACTTTATTAGTAACTTTGAGTTTGCTGTATCTGACAGAGCTAGAAGAGAAAATGCCGATGTTGTCGTGTGCGGGCATATACATAGACCAGAAATAAAGGAATTAAATGGTGTTCTCTATTGTAATGATGGTGACTGGATTGAAAGTTGCACAGCACTCGTTGAAGATGAAATTGGCAATTTATCAATTCTTAATTGGCCCGAAGAAAGAGAAAAATTAAAATTAATTTCTTTTGAAGAAAGACGAAAAATAAAAGAGGATGCAGCCTAAAAAAATCGCGTTAATTAGTGATGCGTGGGTTCCTCAGGTAAATGGCGTAGTTACGACATTTCAAAGCATTATACCTATTCTAGAAAAAAAAGGTTTTGAAATTAAAATATTACATCCTGAGATGTTTAATAATTTTAGTTATCCTAGGTACAAAGAAATTAAAATTTCTTACAATACTAAAAAAGTTACTGAAAAATTTTTTAAAGAATTTAATCCAGATATTGTTCATATAATGACTGAAGGTCCAGTAGGTTTTGCTGGTCGTAAGTACTGTCTTAAAAATAAACTACAATACACTTCTTCCTTTCACACCCGTTTTCCTGACTACATTAAGCAAAGAGCTTTTATCCCAAAGAGATTTACATACTCCATATTAAGAAGACTACATAGTGATTCAGAAAGAGTTCTTGTTCCATCAGTTTCAATGCTAAATGAGTTAAAAAAATATGATTTTAAAAATTTAGTAGTTTGGAATAGAGGTGTTGATACAGAATTATTTAATCCAAATAAAAGAGACACAAACAGTAAAGATAGACAACTGACTTATGTTGGTAGAGTAGCAATTGAAAAAAATATTGAAGAATTTTTAAATCTTAAAGGAAATTATAATAAAACTGTTGTGGGTGATGGTCCCGAATTACAAAAATATATTTATAAATATCCTGAAGTAAATTTTGTCGGTGTAAAAACTGGAGATGAACTAGCGAAATATTATGCAAACGCAGATGTATTTGTCTTTCCTTCTAAAACAGACACTTTAGGAAATGTAATACTTGAAGCATTGGCTAGTGGAACACCAATTGCTGCATATCCAGTAACCGGGCCCATAGATGTGTTAACAGATGAAAAGATTAACACTTTAGATAATAACTTGTTACAATCAGTTAAGAAGGCACTTAAAGTAAAAAGAGTTGATTGTAGAAATTTTACTCTTAAATTAACTTGGGACAAATGTGTGAATGAATTTTTAGAATTTATGGTAAAAGTTTAGTTATTTAGGATAATTTTATAGTGACATTTTCTTTAAGACAAAAAATACTAGCAGAATTTATCGGGACATATTTTCTTGTACTAACAGTTGTAGGTAGTGGAATTATGGGAGAGTTAATGTCAAATGACCTTGGTATAATATTACTAGGAAACACTATTGCAACAGGTGCCATTTTATATGTAATTATTTCTATGTTTATTAATATCTCAGGAGCGTACTTTAATCCTGCTGTTGTATTAAGTGATATTATCCAAAAAAATATTCCTATTAATTACGGAATAATTTTTATTTTTACTCAGATTATTGCTGGTATATTTGGTTGTTTAACTGCAAATTGGTATTTTGAATATCCTATAATTGAATGGTCACTCAATGAAAGAGTTGGGGTATTTAAATTCTTTTCAGAAATAATTGCAACTGTTGGATTATTATTAACTATTTTTATATTAAAAGAGGTAAACAAGGAAAGAATAGCTATTGGTGTAGCTCTATTTATTACCGCAGGATATTGGTTTACTTCATCAACAAGTTTTGCAAATCCAGCAGTAACTATAGGAAGAATGTTTACAGATAGCTTTAGTGGGATAAGTCCATCAAGTGTTCTAGGTTTTATTTTAGCTCAGATTATTGGTGCTCTTATTGCTACAGTTATTGTTAGATTGTTTTTTAAAAATTAGTTCAACATATTGTACAAGTAGCCTTCACGGATTCCATATCTTACAAAAATAATATTTTTAATGTTATAAAATGAAGCAAGGCTAAATAAAATATATGTAGATAATTTTAATTTATCTAATCGATTGGGTTGGACAACATTCAATTTTTGAATTTGTTTTTTTTCCATAGAGTATAATTTGTGATAAAATATTTCTAACTCTGAAAATGGTATCATGTACCCATGTAATTTATTTTTCTTGATTCCATTTAGGTGCAAATGAAGTTTTGCAAGATTGCGCCACATGCCTCCAATAACATAAATATTTCCTACGTTTTTAGAAAATTTAAGAGATTGGTTTTTAAATTTAGAAAATAAAAAATTATCAAATTTAATTTTAGTAGTTTTGTACATATCAGATTCACTTCTTAAGATGCCAATTTTTAAACTTTTAGTTTCAAGTATGTTTTCATTTTTTATAGTACTAAGTTCTAAACTTCCACCTCCCAAGTCAGCAACTAAACCGATTGGATTTTTTATTGAACTAATTACACCTAGGGATCCGCATTTAGCCTCATTTTTTGGTGAGAGCACTTCTACTCTAACTGACTTTTTTTTCTTGAAGGGTTCAATAATTTCTTTTCCATTTATTGTTTCACGAATTGCGGCCGTTGCAATTATATGAATATCTGAGGACTCATAATCTTTTGCAATCTTAATATATTCTTCTAAGCATTTTATAGCTTCTTTTATTTTTATCGATGGGAGTTTACCTGTTTTAATATTTTCACCTAATTTTAAGAATTCTCTTTTTTGATAAAGTATTGGAAAAGGATGAATAGCTTGCGCGTATATAACTAGTCTAAATGTATTAGAGCCTAGATCAATAACTGTTATGGGATTTTTATTTTTCTTTTTAGCCATGGAAATGTATACATCTAAAGTATTAAACTCGAATGCTACAAGTCTATTTATTACGTCACGCCAAATCTAGTTGGGATAATTTAGAACTTGATGACATTGATAGGCCGCTGAATAAAAGAGGTATGAGAAACGCAAAACAATTTTCTAAAATATTAGATAAAAGAAAATTTCAAATTAATCAGATAATATGTTCTCCTTCTAAAAGAACAACTAGCACATATGATATAATTTCTAATTCATTTGATCGCTCAGTAAAATTTACAATTGATAACGATATTTATGAATGCCCACCAAATATACTTGTAAGAAAAATTAAAAAATTAAAAAAAAATACTCTTATCATTGGACACAACCCTAGTTTGATAGAATCAATTAATATTTTATGTAATTCAAATATTGAACATTTTCCAACCTGTGCTTTTGCTATAATATCCTTTAAAAATAGCTGGACTATTGATAAAATTTTAAAACCAAAAAATAAAAATTATTAAAGAAATATGAATTTTTTATGAACATGTTTTTTTTATACCTAAAAAATATAAAAAAAAATTATGTTAAAAAAAAATACCACTTATAACTATGCAAACAGGGAATTGTCTTGGCTAAAATTCAATGAAAGAGTCTTAAGTCAGACATCTGATAGTAAAATTCCACTTTTAGAAAGGGTTAGATTTTTATCAATAGCATTCTCTAATTTAGATGAATTTTTTATGGTTAGAGTAGCAGGATTGAATGTTCAAAAATTTTCACGACATAAAAGTTTTGATGGATTAACACCACAACAACAACTCAAGCTGATAGATAAAGAAACATCGAAGATGATTTCAAATATAAAATCAATATGGATAGATTTACTAAGAGAGCTTTCAGAAAACAAAATCCATATAGATGTAGAAAAAACACTGAAAACAAAAGATAAAACATTTATTAAAAATTATTTAGAAGAAAATAATTTGGGAGTTTTAACGCCAATTATTATTGATCCATCTCACCCATTTCCTTTTATACCAAATAAAGAAACAACCTTAGTATGTCGTTTAATAAATAATAAAAAAACTTTTTATGGAATACTGAGAGTGCCAGAGGGATTAGAAAAATTTATTAAATTACCTGGTAAAAAAACACGTTTTGTATCTATGGAGACAGCCCTACTTATTTCTCTAAAAGAAATTTTCCAGTGTGATAGGGTTTTGGATAAAGGTGTTTTTAGACCAATTAGGAATAGTGAATTAGAATTAGGTGGTGAGGGAGAAGATTTATTTTTAGTATTTCAAAAAGCTATTTTTGAGAGAAGAAGACAAGAGGTAATAAGAATTGATTTTGATGAAAGTATATCTAGTCACTTAATTAAATTCATAAATAAAAAACTTAACTATAAGGATGTAAATACATATAAACTGCCAATACCCGTTAATCTTTCGAGTATAGAGTCAATTTTTTTGAAAGATTTTAAAAAATTATTTTTTCCAAAATTTAAGGTACGATTTCCTGAAAGAATTAAAGATTTTAAAAATGATTATTTTAAAGCTATAGCAAATAAAGATATTGTTATTCATCACCCTTTTGAATCTTTTGAAGTAGTGACTCAGTTTATTGATCAAGCTGCAGATGACCCAAAAGTCTTATCAATAAAACATACTTTATACCGAACTACTGATGACTCACCAATAGAAGCAAGTTTAGTTAGAGCAGCACAAAAAGGAAAATTAGTAACTGTCATTATAGAGTTGCAAGCACGTTTTGATGAAGAGCGTAACTTAAAATGGGCAAAAGAATTAGAATTAGCTGGAGCGCAAGTTGTTTTTGGCAATATTGATATGAAAACTCATGCAAAAATTACACTTGTAACAAGGAAGCAAATGAATTCTGTTGTAAATTACGCACATTATGGAACAGGTAATTATCACCCAAGAAATGCAAGAGTTTATATGGATTTATCTTACTTCACCTGCGACAAAACATTAACAAATGATGCTGCAAAAATGTTTAATTATTTAACTAGTTATTCAGAACCAACCACAATAAAAAAAATAGTATATTCTCCAATAACTGCAAGAAACAAATTAAATGAACTAATTAGAAATGAAATTACAAATGCTGGAAAAAATAAGCCATCTGGAATAGTATGTAAGTGTAATTCTCTTGTTGATAAACAAATTATTGATGAATTTTATAAAGCATCTCAAAAAAATGTAAAAATTGAATTGTTGATAAGAGGAATTTGCTCTCTAATACCTGGTAAAGAAAATCTATCGGAAAATATAGTTGTTAAAAGTATAATTGGTCGTTTTTTAGAACATACGAGAATATATTGTTTTTATAACGGTCATAAATTCCCTCATAGAAAAAATATCTTGTTTATTTCTTCTGCCGATTTAATGCAAAGAAATCTAGATAGGCGGGTTGAAACATTCATCCCTATTGAAAATGAAACTGTACATGAACAAATATTAAATCAGATCTTAATTGCCAGTATGGCAGATAATACAAATTCTTGGCAAATGTTGAGTAATGGCAATTATCAGAAAAAAGAAATATCAAGCAAAGAAAAAAAATTTTCCTCTCACAATTTTTTTATCAAAAATCCAAGCTTGTCTGGGAGGGGTTCAGCAAAACTCAAATCTAGAGCTAAGTCTAATTTAAAAATTTGAAAATGGAATTTAATCCCACTCACAATAATTGGACATAAGCAGGAAGAAATAATACTGCGAGTGGTAAGATGTAATTAAATTTTATTTTTTACAGACGTGTTAATAGAATATTAAATTTTTATAAATTAAACTAATTTTTTAATTTATTGGTTTTCAAATAAATTTTTTAGTTCCTTCAATTTTTGAAAATTGAATCTCTTACTTCTTAGTAACTATAATTTTAAAATTAATTTTTTGCATTTACAACATTTGATAGAAATTGATTTGCACATTTATCCCAAGTAAATTGCATTGCAAATTTTCTACAATCTTTTCTATCAATCTTTAAGGCTTTATTAAGTGAGTTTTCAATATTATTATCAAGGCTATCAATTAATGAGTTTTTTAAAATATCTTTAGGACCTGTTACTGGGTACGCAGCCACTGGTGTGCCAGAGGCTAAAGACTCTAAAATTACATTTCCAAATGTATCTGTTTTGGATGGGAATACCAATGCTTCAGCATTTGCATAATAGTTTGCTAGGTCTTGACCTTTTTTCATCCCAACGAAAGACACATATGGATATTTATTTTGTAATCGTTGCTTTTCTGGACCATCTCCAACAACAATTTTATGCATCTTAGTTCTTATTTCTAAAAACGCTTCGATGTTTTTTTCTAATGAAACCCTACCAATGTAAACAATATACTTTTTCATTCCCTTTTTTCTTTTTAAAGGATTAAATAATTCAGTATTAACTCCCCTTGACCAAATTTTAAGATTTTGAAATTGATATTTAGTTAATTCGTTACGCATAGATATTGTTGGAACCAATACATTACATGCATTTTTATGAAAATTTTTTAAAAAAGAGTACCCAATTATTTTTGGTATCATTATTCTTTGCTCTAAATATTCTGGAAATCTCGTATGAAAAGAGGTTGTATATCTCAACTTATTATTCTCACAGAATTTTTTCCCCGCAATTCCAACTGGTCCTTCAGTGGCAATATGTATAACATCTGGATCATAATCACCAAAAAATTTTTCTGTTATTTTTTTTGTATTAATTGCTATTTTTATTTCCTTATACCAAGGATAACTAAAATTAGTAAACATCATTGGGTGGAGTACTTCAATTTGATACTTTTGTTTTAAAAATGGATTAATATGTTGGTATGTATTTACCACACCATTAACTTGGGGAAGCCAAGCATCGGTAATGATCGCTAATTTTTTCACACTAATACACTTTCTGCTAGTTTGTTATGTTTATGTTGAAAAATTTTTTCTCTTTCAATTGACCAGTCAATAAGGGATAATTGTCCCTCATTATTTTCCACTAGCGCAGAACAACTCTCAACCCAATCACCATCATTGCAATATAAAACTCCATTTAATTTTTTTATAATGGGCTTATGAATATGGCCGCACACAACAACATCAGCATTTGCTCTTTTAGCACTATCAGATACGGCAAACTCAAAGTTAGAAATAAAATTCGTGGCTCTTTTTGTTTGATGTTTGAGAAATTGAGATAATGACCAATAAGATAGACCTAGTTTTCTTCTGACAAAATTTAGATAGTTATTCAACTTTAATATAAATTCGTATAGAGATGACCCAATACTTGCCAGCCATTTAGCGTTTAATATAACTGCATCAAATTCATCACCATGTAAAACAAGGGCATTTCTTCCATCAGCTAATTTGTGTGTAAACTTATTTTTTATTGATATATTCCCTAGTGAAAAACTTGTGTAACTTTTCACAAGTTCGTCATGATTACCTGGGATAAATATTACTTTTGTACCTTTTCTTGCTTTACGCAAAATCTTCTGGATAATGTCATTATGAGTTTGATGCCAATAAATTTTTTTTTTCATTCTCCATGCATCAATAATATCGCCAACTAAAAATAAATATTTTGAATCTGTTGATCTCAAAAATTCAAGAAGCATTTCACTCTTGCTATTTTCTGTTCCAAGATGAAGATCAGATATCCATATAGTTCTATAATATGAAACTGATTGCTGATCTTTCATTTTATTAATAAATAATAGAAAGAATTTGTTAAAATTTTATTTCAATTACATTAACTAAATTTTTTTTTTACAGAAGTATTAATTAAATATTGAGTTTTTATTACTTGGATCTAATCTATAAGTGCTATTCCTTAAAAATTTTGTAATCTCAATAAGATTGCCAATTTCTTTTATGGTTTCAAAGGGTATTCTTTGTCCAATGTGAACATCAATTTTTTTTCCCATTCTTCTTTTAAGTTCATATATCATTAAAGAATATCGAAAGACTTGCCCAATTTTATCAGCAACATGAAAAAGTTCACTATTTTGTCCTTCAAAAAAAATTGGGAGGACAGGTGATTGAGTTTTCATTATTATTTTTGAAGTAAATTGTTTCCATTCACGATCTATTGCTTTGATTCCTTTTTTTAATTTTGGTTTCGTTGAAACTGATCCTGATGGAAAAATGATTAGTGCCCCATTATTTCTTAAGTGTTCTTCGCATTCTTTACGTGCAGCGATATTATTTATTAAAGCATTTCTATTTTTTGAAAAATCAAGAGGAATAATTTTATTCTTAATAAGATCTGCTCCTTGTAAAACTTTATGCGTAATAATTTTGTAATCTTGTCTAATTTTACTAATTAAAGAGCATATTGTAAGACCATCAGCTATTCCAAATGCATGGTTAGCGATTACTACAAGTTTGCCATTTTTAGGAATATTACTTTTAGAATGATAATGTGTCTGAACACGGAGACCTAATCTTTCAATTGCATCATGCCAAAAATTCTCTGGAGGTAAATTTTCTCTTAAATAATCCTCATACAACTTACGTAACTTAATTTTACCCGTTCCCAATTCGGTTAATTGAATAATAATCTTTCCAACAGGATTAACTTCGGAGTTAGAAAAGGTAAGCGCTGGTTTATTAATTTTCATAAAATTTACTTTAAATTCTTAATTTTATAATGTTAAACAATTGTTAAAGTACTCGAAAAAGGAGAAATAAAAAATTAATCCCACTCACAATTATTGGTAATTAGCAGGAGGAAATAATACTGTGAGTGGTAAGAAGCATTTAAATTTTATTGTTTACAGATAGATTAATGGAATATTAAATTTTTATAAATTTAATTAATTTTTAACTTCATTAATTCTCAAATAAATTTTTTAGTTCTTTCAATTTATCAAAAATTGAATCTCTTACTTCTCTAAATTTATCTAATTGGTTTGAACTAAAATGATCTGATGCCGGATCATCAAATGGTATTGAAAATATCTGAGCTTTGGAATTTAAAACTGGACATACCTCTTCTTTACAAAGCGTAAAAACGGTATTTAATTCATCTCTAAATTTGTTGTCTAAACTTTCAAAATCTTTTGAATAATGTTTTGATATATCAATATCGATTTCACCCATAACCTCGATAGCATTAGGATTAACTTCTTTGGGCACTGATCCTGCACTTTGAATAATGCAATTAGGATATAATTTTTTTGCAATTCCTTCAGCCATTTGACTTCTTGCTGAATTAGCAACACACATAAAAAGAATATTTTTATTTTTCATGTTAGCAAATAAATATATCCAAAAATAAATAGTGGGAGTTGTAAACCAAAGTTTGTGAGCAGAGCTCTATCTTTTGTCATATAACCAACAATTGACCAACCAACAGCACCTGTACCGTGAATAATTATGTTAATTGGATACGCATTTAAATTGGTTAATAATATTCCTGATAAAATTAACGCGGTGCTAAACCACTTAATTCTATTAATTGATAAATCTGTCATATCTTCTCCTAAATTCTATATATTGCGAATATTACACTTTACTTAAAGATAAAGATATTAATCAAATTGTAACAAAAATTTAACATTTCTTTCTTTTTTTTTGAAAAGTTCTATAAGCACGCCATGTTTGGATTAAAAAGTGCATCATTATTTGGTGATACCAAAAAGCTTGAAAGAGAAATTGATGAGTTTGTTGATATTGTCTCTGAAGTGGGCTTAGTATTTAAATCGATAGTTCCAACTTATCTCAATCATTCCGCCAATGGTAAATTTGAGGAAATGGTTGAAAAAGTTAAAGAAATGGAAAGTAAGGCCGACAAAATTACAAAAGATGTTGAGCATACTCTTTATGAAGAAACACTAATCCCAGATGCAAGAAGTGATGTGTTACGACTTCTAGAACACATCGACGAATTAATTGGAATGTACCAAGGAAATTGCTATCACTTCTCTATTCAAAAACCTAATTTTCCAAAAGAATTTCATGAAGATCTTATTGAGTTAACAGAGACTGTTGTAAATTGTGTTGAGTCACTTTGTTTGACTGTCCGATCATTTTTTAGAGATATTAAATCTGTTAGAGATAATGCTCATAAAGTAACTTTTTATGAAAAAGAATCTGATATAAAATTTAGTTCACTTGCAAGAAGAATTTTTGATTCTGAATTGCCTCTAGATCAAAAAATGCATCTTCGATATTTTGTAGAAAAGATTGATCGTATTTGTGATCAAGCAGAAGACATAGCTGACGAGGTTCAAATTTACGCTATTAAACGTTCCGTTTAATTTTCAATGGAAATTACAATTCTAATTTTTTTATTTGGTGGTCTTTTTTTAGGTTGGTCACTTGGTGCCAATGATGCAGCAAATGTTTTTGGAACTGCAGTTGGAACACGAATGGTTAGTTTCACAAGTGCAGCAATAATTTGTAGTGTCTTTGTTATTCTAGGTGCAATTATTAGCGGAGCAGGTACAACAGAAACCTTAGGAAAGTTAGGTGCTATTAATGCATTGCCTGGTGCTTTTGCAGCATGTGTTGCTGCAGGAATATCTGTTTATTTAATGACTAAAGTTGGCTTGCCTGTTTCAACAACGCAAGCGATTGTTGGAGCAATTGTTGGTTGGAATTTATACACGGGATCTTCAACTAATCTTCAAGTTTTAATTACTATTTTAGGAACATGGATACTCTGTCCTATTATTGCAGGAGTTATTGCAATGGGTTTATTTACTTTTACAAAAAGAGTTATACTCAATAGAAAGTTACATATTCTCAGACTTGATGCCTATACAAGAACAGCTTTACTTTTAGCGGGTGCTTTTGGTGCTTATAGTTTAGGTGCAAACAATATTGCCAATGTAATGGGTGTCTTCGTACCTATATCACTGTTTACTGATGTTACTATTGGAAATTTATTTGTCTTTTCCTCAAAAGAACAATTATTTTTTCTAGGTGGTTTAGCAATAGCTGTTGGTGTTTTTACTTACTCGAAAAGAGTTATGTTTACCGTTGGTAATGATCTCTTAAAAATGACACCAGTGGCAGCATTTATTGTTGTTATATCGCATTCTATTGTTTTATTTTTATTTGCATCCCAGGGTATAAGTGCTTTTTTACAATCTATAAATCTTCCCTCTATACCTTTGGTACCAGTATCAAGTTCCCAAGCTGTTGTTGGCGGCGTAATTGGAATTGGTCTTTTAAAAGGAGGAAAAGAGGTTCAATGGTCAATTGCAGGAAGAATTTCCTTGGGTTGGATGACGCTACCTATAATTGCAGCTTTAATTTCTTTAATTGTTTTATTTATTCTAGAAAATATTTTTAATTTAACGGTCTCTTTTTAATTAACTGCTCGATAAGAAAAAATAAAATCTTCCTGAATTTTAGATTCAATAGCCCCTTTTCTTCTTGCTCGAACTAGATCAATAGCATCTTGTTTTTCATAATTGAATTCAACAAGTAAAATAGCAGCTATAGTGCCAGCCCTTCCTTTACCTCCACGGCAATGTAAAACTATATTTTTTCCATCTATCAATTCGTTCTTTAATAAAACTTTTGTTGTTTCCCATTTATATTTAAAATCTTTATCTGGTGCTCCCATGTCATAAATGGGTAAATGGTACCAATGTAATTTATGTTTATAAATACTTTTGACAAACAAAGTTTTATCACACAATTTTTCAAATTCGCTATCTTCAACAAAAGAAGTAATAGAACTACAATAATTATTTTTAAACATTTCTAATTCGTTTGTTAAAATTGTTTCTTCAAATAAACCATTAGAGTTAAGACCTGGAAAAGAAGTTAATATAATTTTTCCTGCAAATGACTTAGAGTCAATAAAATCATAATTGCTAAATTGCATTTACGCGTGTTTAGCTAAAAAAGACTGTCTTGCTTCTTCTAAATAGGGGCGAAAATGTTCAACATCGGGAGTTTTTTTATCTAGAATTTTTGCTAGATCATCAAATCTTCTAAGCTCTACTGCCTCATCCATAAAAGGTTTGCTTATAAACGCATCTGCTTCTTCTTTTGTGAAAGGACCACCTTGAACTTTTAAAGAAAGTTTCGATGCTTCTGATAGACTATCATAATAACCTTCTTCAACACTTGATAAATATCTTTTTGAATCAACATGTGCTCTTATTGGTAAAATAACATCTTCACCAAAATATTTTTTTAAAAAATCAGCACCTAAGTTTTCATGATGACCATCTTTCCCTTCATGAATGGGATCGCCGTCCTCATAAATAAGGTGGCCAACATCATGCAGTAATGCTGCAGCAATTGTTGGTCCTGGTAATTTATTTTTTTCAGCAAGTTCAGCGCATTGGAGTGCGTGCTCAAGCTGAGTCACATCCTCATTACCATATTGAGTATCAGCACCTTTTGTTTTCAAAAGATCTAAGAGATAATCTACGATATTTTCTTCCATTCTCATTTATAATTAACTTATTAGAAAATAAATTCAATTCCAACTTTAATAAGATTGATCAAATTTATAATAATATTTATTAAGTAAATATTTAATGGATAAAAAATTATTAACCCCTGGTCCTCTCACGACATCGATGTCAACAAAAGAGGCTATGCTTCATGATTGGGGTTCGAGAGATACAAAATTTATTGATCTCAATGCATCAATTAGAGATTCCCTTGTTAAATTAATAGACGGTGAAGATAAATATCAATGTGTTCCAATGCAGGGAAGTGGAACTTTTGCCGTAGAGTCGATGGTAAGCTCTCTTACTCAAAAAGATTCTAAAATTCTGATTCTGATCAATGGTGCTTACGGACAAAGAATGAAAAAAATGTGCACATATTTAGGGAGAGATTTTATTGAATATGAAGTTGCTGAACATGAAGTACATGACATCAATAAAATTGAAGACTTAATTGATAGCAACAACTTAACACACGTCTTTGCTGTATATTGTGAAACAACATCGGGTATTTTAAATCCTATTGAAGACATTGCAAAATTGGTTGAGGGGAAAAATTTATCGTTATTCATCGATGCAATGAGTGCCTTTGGTGCATTACCCTTAAGTTCTAAAACAATTACTTTTGATGCTGTAGCCGCTTCATCAAACAAATGCTTAGAAGGTGTGCCAGGTGTTGGTTTCATTCTTGTTAAAAATGAAGTTATTCAAAATGCAAAAGGCAATAGTCACTCACTAAGTCTAGACTTGTATGATCAATGGCAAGCAATGGAAAAAAATAAACAATGGCGATTTACACCTCCAACACACGTATTAGCTGCATTCAACCAAGCTATTGAAGAACATAAAGAACAAGGCGGTGTAGAGGGACGAGGCAAAAGATATAAAAAAAATTGTGAAATTATTTGTAATGGAATGAAAGAGTTGGGATTTGAGCAACTACTTCCTGATAATTTGCAAGCACCAATTATTATTACGTTTAAACAACCTAGTGATCCTAAATTTAACTTTGATAAATTTTATAATGCTCTTAGTGAAAAAAATTTTTTAATTTATCCAGGAAAACTAACAGTGGCAGCAACTTTTAGAATTGGGTGTATTGGTAATTTAGATGAACAAGACATGATGGATACAATAAAAGCTGTAAAAGAAGTCGTTACTGAATTGGGATTAACATTAAACTAACAAAATAATGACAATAAAAATTGAAATACCTTTAGTTAAAGCAACAAATGAAAATCTTAAAGGATATGGGTATTTAATCGATAGTTTTGAAAATAGTGATATTGAAATTGTTACTTGGCCAAAACAAGGATGGCGCGACATAGAAGAGGGAACTGGTAATGAAGGTGGAACTACCGAAGGTTCTTTTGATACCTGGTGGCAAGGTGAAGTGCTTTATGGGCAAAATAATGCTGTTCAACATAAGAGCGATTATGAAGTAGATGGAAAATATATACTGGGTTATGCCAATAATCCTGATCAAGAATTACAAAAAGATAAATATTCAGATCCAACAAAAATTTTTTTATGGCATGCAAATTATCATCCTGATGGAGGTCAGCTTTTCTTTCCTGAAGAAAATAAACCATTTATTTGTCCTTTAGCCTTACCAACAGACGACATTGAACCAGAACATTTTAAAGCATTTTATTGTGACGGATCAAAGGGTTTGTATATTCATCCAAATATTTGGCATGAAGGGGTGTTTCCAGTTACAGAAAAACAATCTTTTCAAGGAAAACAAGGTAAAGTACATGCAAGAGTTAGTATTGATTTAAAAGAAGAGTTTGACAAATATATCTTTTTTAAAACTAGAATTTAATTGGTAATAGATTATTTTATACCCGAAGTTGCAAAACTCTCTACAAACTGTCTTTGAAAAATAATAAATGCAATTATTAGTGGTGCGGTTACCATTAATGTCCCTGCGCTTATAGTAGCCCACTCGATACCTGATTCCTCCATAGAAAAGATAGCTAAACCAACATTTAAAATTCTAGTTTCCTCTGAGTTAGTTATTATTAAAGGCCACAAATAATTATTCCAATGATAAGATATTGATACAAGTCCATAAGCTAAAAAAGTAGGTATAGATAATGGTATGTAAACATGCCATAAAATTCGTAATGCTCCAGCACCATCAATCCTCGCAGAATCATCTAGCTCTTTTGGAACAGTTTTGAAAGCTTGTCTTAAAACAAAAATTCCAAAAGCAGATGCAATGTAGGGAAGGCTAATTGCAGGAATGGTATCTATCAAATTTAAGAATTTAATTGTTTTATAATTTTCGATAAGAATGATTTCTGGATTAATCATTAGTTGAATTAAAACTAATCCAAAAAGTATGTTCTTAAAAGGAAACTCATATCTTGCAAAAGCAAATGCAGTCAGAGAACATAAGATAAACTGGCATGAAGTGGTCATTGTAACGTATATAAATGTGTTGAACATATATCTTGCAAAAGGAGCTTGTGACCAAGCATTTTCAAAATTGTATAAGGTCAGAGGGGCAAACAAATCAAATTTAACTTGATATTCTATTGGGTGTATCGAAGCCCAGATTGCATATAAGAGCGGTAGTAACCATAAAAATCCAAGTAACCAAGCACCAATAATATTAATATTTTTATAGAATGAATACATTTTTATTGGTAATGGACCTTTCTATCCAATAAAAAAATTTGACCAATTCCTATTATTGACAATAATATAATTAGTAAAACCGATAATGTTATTGCGTATGCTGTATCCCAAAATTCAAAACCATTCTCATAAATATAATAGAGTAATAAAGCGCTGTTGTAATTTGGACCTCCACCAGTCATAGTGAATAAATGTTCTATTCGTGTAAAGGCAGTAATTACTGCATTGACTGAAACAAATAATAAGGTTGGTGTTATCATTGGTAGTGTAATTTTGTAAAACATTTGCCAACTATTAGCCCCTTCAATAATTGCTGCCTCTTTCATTTCCCTAGGTATTCCTTGAAGAGCAGCTAGAAAAAAAATCATGTAAAAACCAGACTCTTTCCAAATACTTACAGCAATAATACCCCATAAAACTTGATCAGGGTTTCCTAAAATATTTGTATTTTGGAAACCAAATAATGATCCAACTTGATCAATTAATCCAAAACCAGGAAGAAAAAAAAAGAGCCATATATTACCAACAGCTATTAAGGGTAAAACTACAGGTAAAAAATATGCAAAACGAAGCAATGGTCTACCGGGTAACTTGCTGTTTACCCATTGCGCCATAATTATTGCAATAATTATTGAAGATGGGATTGTAGAAATTGCATAAACAATATTGTTAGACATAACCTTCCAAAAAATGGGGTCTGAAAACATATGTTCATAATTTTCAATACCTTTAAACTTACTTGGTTTTCTCCCTTTAGGAGTAGAAAAAAAACTCATATAAATTGTTTTAACAACAGGTATGTGAACAAAAGTTAATAATAATATGAATCCAGGCGATAAAAGTAAAATTACTGGTATATGTTTTTTAATTTTAGTTATCATAAAAAAAACGGCACTATTATTAACTAGTGCCGTTTGATATTTTTTCTTTATCTGTAATCTTTTAGTATTTTATCAATTTCGGCATGCGCCTCTAAAAGAGCAGTTTTAGGATCTTTTTCCCCAGCAACTGCTGCTTCTAACGCTCTATTAAAAATTGAAACAGTTTTAGGTTGCTCGTAGGTCGAAAATTCTGGACCTGCATACTCCAACTGATCTCTTGCAACAGCTGGATATGGAAATTCTTTTAAAAATTCTTTCATTTCATCAGACTCCCAAGTCTCAGCTCTAGGTGCAACATAACCAGTGGCTTTTGTCCAGGCAACAGACTGTTTAGGTTCTGTTATCCATTTTACAAAGTCTTTTGTTGCTTGCTGTTCCTCTTCTGTAGTGTCAATTGATAGATAAAAATTTCCTCCTCCAACTGGTGCTCCAAATTGTTTAATACCAGGAATGAAAGCTACACCCCAATCAAACGGAGCATTATTTCTGACGTTTGTCAGATTTCCAGTAGTAGTCCACATCATTGCAGTTTGACCCTCAAAAAATGCCTGTGGAGTAGATCCCCATTCAAGTATACCTGGTCTCATCACCCCTTCAGTAGTACTAAGAGCTACAAGTTTTTCTAATGCTTCAATGGCTTCTGGTGAATTAATATATGTTTCAGTGCCATTATCGTTCATAATTTTTCCACCATTGCCATAAACAATTGCACTAAATAACCAGTATGGAAAACCAGCAGATGGAATTCTTATTCCGTATTGACTTACATTTCCATCAGAATCTTTGATTGTTAATTTTTTTGCAACTTCTAGCTGTTCATCCCAAGTCTTAGGTGGATTTTCAGGATCTAATCCCGCAGCTCTAAAAGCGTCCTTATTGTAATAGAGTACTGGTGTTGATCTTTGAAATGGAATCCCATAAGTTTTACCATCAACTTGACCATTAGCCATAAAAGCAGGATAAAAACCACCTATCCAATTATCAATTTCGTCTTGAGTTAATATATCGTCCCAAGCCATTACACATTCTTCGTCTATATATTTAAAAATTGTAACAGCAATCATAACTGATGTTGCAGGAGCTGTTCCAGATTTACATGCTGTTAGAAATTTAGTATCTGTATCTGTATAACTTCCTGTGAAAACAGCTTTCACATTTACATCTGGATTTAATTTTGTGTAATCTTCTGCAAATTTCTCAATTGCCTGAGCAGCTCCACCACCTACAGCGACTGGAAAATAAAATTCTAGGTCAATAGCCCTTACACTTAATGATGTTATTACCACGGTTAAAGAGATAATAAGTAATTTAATTATATTCATTATAAATCTCCTATTTTTATCAATGAAATTTTTTTGGTTAAGATATAAATATTAATATTTTGTTAAATTTTAACTAATTTATTTTTAAATTTTTTAATTCTTTTTTATTATTTTTTTTTTATGTATATTTATTAAATATTTATGATGAAAATTATTCACCTCTCTGACCCCCATATTCATACAAATGAATTATTTGGCATAAACTCTGTAGAAAGATTCAAATGTGCTTTAGAACACATTGTTTTAAATCACCGTGATGCAGATATGTTTGCTATAACTGGTGATATAACAGACATTGGAGATGAAGATTCTTACAATCTGTTTAAAAAAATAATAAAAGAATTTAATCTACCCCTAAACCTTGAACCAAAACTAATACCTGGTAATCATGACAATCGTGAAAATTTTAAAAAAACTTTAAATCATGTGCCAACTGATAGTAATGGATTTATCCAATACTACGATGACTATAAGAATAATAGATTTATTTTTATAGATACTCTAGAGCACGGAACACACATTGGTCATTATACGTTAAAAAGACAAGAATGGTTGATTGATCTTTTAAATAACACAGATGATAATAAAGAAATTTATATATTTATGCACCATAATCCATTGGCACTGGTTAGAGATGAAAGCGATGGTATTGGATTAAAACATAAAAAAGAATTTAAAGAAATATTGATTAGTAAAAAAAATATTAAACATATTTTTTTTGGTCATCAGCATATTACTAGTTCCGGATCATATCTTGGTATAAGTTTTTCCTCGCCAAGGAGCACATGGTCACCTCTAATACCAAATTTTTCATCTGAATATAGGCTTGGTTTAGCTAATACTGATCCAAATTACAATGTAGCAATTTTAAATAAAAATGGAATAGTAATTCATACTGAAGATTTTTTAAAAACAGAAGTTAATTGGTTTAAATAAAAATTATTTTTTTTCGATTACAAATATTTCATTGTTAAAATAAAGACCTTTATTTTTAGCAACAATATTTTGAACTACTTTTTCGTAATTTTTTGTTTTTTCTACCTTCATTACTTTATCATCATCCATTTGATTGACATATATGGAGGCATTCCAAGCAGAAAAAACTAATGATGTCGCTATACCTCCACTGATTTCTGTTGGTAGAGCTCTCAATTTACATTTAATAATTCTTTTTTCTCCAAAAGATAAACTACTTAATAAATCTTTATCTAAATTTTTCTTAAGATAAGAAATGATACTATTTCCAAGAGAAGGAAAAGGGTCCTCTTTTGGCCAAATTTTACGAATTATTTCATTAGCAGGATCTTTTCCTGAAGCATGAATGGTTAATAATTTCCCTTTTGATTTTAATGCTCTAATCATTGGTTCGATAACGTATTTTGATTTCTTTTCTGCTGAAATTCTTGAACGATAAGGCTGTGAAGCAATAATAAGATCAAATTTATTATCTGATTTTTTTTTGGTAGGAATTAATTCATTAACATTAAATTCTTGATCTTCGCGGTAGATAACCATGACTGAAGGCTCTTTATAAGTATGGTTACCTGACTTTTTATTAATTTCTATATTCCATTTTTTTTCTAAAAATTCATTTTGTTTTCTTAATTGTTGAGCAAATTCAAGAGAAGTGTCACCTTTTAATTTAATAATATTCCAATTAATTTTTTTCTGTTTAACTTCATTTTTTGATTTTAGGTTTGCGGCTTCAGCGTAGTGTAGATTTGAAATGACAAAAACGGTATTCTTATGTTCAACAAACCTATCGGGTAATTTTTCTAGACCTAATCTTACATCTTCTATGCTTATTTCTTTTGTGCAAACTAATAAAGGTACGTTAGGCCTGGCCTCGTGGCACTGACGCATAACATTCATAAGTAAGGAACCATCACCCATACCAGCATCAAATATTTTTATGCCAGGTTTTTGAGGTTTAATTTTATTTACGTGAGGGCGTATCGCATCGGCAATTTGATTTTTTTCATTTGTTGTTGTGACAAATAATAAATATTTTTGTCTGTTATCATAAAACCTAAAATTTTTTTTCATTACTAATAAAGTCCCATTGATTTAGCAGAAGAGATGAAGGCTTCTTTATTGCCAATAAAGTTTTTACCTCGTTCCCCTAAAAACGCATCATCTACTATATTATTCCATTCTTGAACAGGAACTTTTATTTCATTTAAGTTAAGAGGAACCTCTAAAGAACGCATAAATTCACTCAGATGATTTGCAGCATTCTCTAGATTATCGTTAAAAATTAATTTTAGTCTTTCTTCAGCGACACTATCAATTCCAACCATACTTTTAGTAATCATCGGTAAAGTAAATGAACAAGCAATACCATGCTGAATACCGTAATTGAGTGTCACGGGGTATGATAGATTATGCGCAATAGCAGTTTTCGTATTGGAAAACGCTAAGCCAGCATGAACGCACGCCAATGCAATGTTTGAACGTAATTCAATGTTTCTTAAATCTTTAGCGAGAAGTGGTAAATTTTCTAATACTAATTTTGATGCTTGTATTGCATGTGAAGCAGAAACTGGGTTTGCATTAATATTCCAAATACTTTCCATTGAATGGGAGAGAGCATCTAAACCAGTTGAAATGGTCAAGCCTAAAGGTTTATCAACCATAATAGATGGATCGATAATTGCTTTTTCTGCATAAAGAGATTTATGCACCAAAGATAATTTATTATTGTTTTCTTTATCCCATATTGTGGCCCAACACGTAAGCTCACTTGATGCTCCTGAAGTTGTAGGTATTGCAATAATCTTGATTGGATTTTCGACTCTTGGATTTTTCTTATTACGAACGAAATCTGTTAGATATTCTTGTTTATCTTTAAATGTAGCAATTGCTTTAGCTGTGTCTGTAACAGAGCCACCACCTATAGCTAAAATATAATCTACCGATTCATTGATTGAAGAAAATTTATTTTGCAACTCTAAAATATCCTTATAATCTGGATTAGGCTGAACATCGGTCATAATGGATAAAGGTGGGTTTGAAGAAAATTTTAATTCATCGCTATATTTTTTAAAAATTTCCTCTGGATGAGTGATTATGATGTAGTTCTTATTTTTAAGAGCATCATGCACTTCTTTAAATCTATTTTCTCCAAAGATAATTTCAACAGGGTTAAAATAATTCCACATTACCTTAAATTGATTTTGCCGCTTTAGTTAAAATTGTCATTTTCTCAATTGCTTGTTCTCGCGTGAAGAAACCTAAACCACAATCTGGTGCAGCTATTAAACGGTGTTCATCAATATGTTCAAGTGAATCTTTGATACGAACTCTTACTTCTTCAACAGACTCCATTCTACTTTTTGCAATATCAATAAATCCAAAAATTACTTTTGTTTTAGTAAATTTTTCTAAAAGATTTAAATCATTATGCCTATGTGAATCTTCTAAAGATACTTCATCAATAGTTGAATCATCTACCAGTGATGCAATTCTATCATAAGCATCTAGATCAGCCTTTTTATACCCTTCTGAATCTAATGAGTTAGGATAACCACAACAAATATGGCAAACGCGTTGCACTTCTTTAGGAATACCATGCATCATTCTTTCTAAATTTTCCATACCATATGAATGAGCTTCATCGGGTTTTCTAGCAAATACTGGTTCATCAATTTGAATATACTGACAACCTGCATCCACAAGTGCCTTAATTTCTTTATTGAGAGCTAATGCTAAATCAAAACCAAGTTTTTTCATGTCATCATAGTAATTGTTGGCAATTGAATCTGTAATTGTCATTGGTCCAGGTAGCGTAATTTTAACTGGGTTTTTTGTAAATTGTTGTGCACTCTTCCAGTCTAAATGCATACGTATTTCTTTACTTGAAATCGGTGCAACAATAGTTGGAAGGTCAGCTTCGAACGCACCTTGTCTTACTGACTTATGTGTAACTTCCTTAAAACTTACTCCATTTAAAAATCTGCATTGATATAATACATAACTCTCGCGTCTGACTTCTCCATCTGTTGGAACATCAATACCTGCATTTACTTGATCAGTTATAACTTCTTTAATTGCTGCTAAAAATAATTTTTCAGCATCTGCACCTGCAGACTCTAATGCTTTTTCATATGCGCCAGGTGACCAATTTGATAATAATCCTTTTGACGCTTTTCTCTCTTCTTCTGATTTTGTCCCTAAAAACCAATCTTGAATAGGTGTTTGTTTCGGTTTTGGATAAGCACCTATTGTAGTTGTTGTAAGAGGCATCTATTTTTACTCCCATTTAAATTTAAAATAAAACAGCGGCTTTTATAAAGCCGCTGTAATAAAAAGTTAATAATAAATAATCTCAAATTACATAAGATCGTTTATTTCTTCCATCATTTCTTCTTGGAGATCACCCATATCATCAGCGTCGCCTGTAGCAATTTCTTCCGTGTAATCATAGATTACCTGTGTAACAGCTAATCCATTTTCTCCAGGATATGCAAACCAATCTGCAAGAAGTGGAAGTTGTTCAACTGCAGTAAGTTTATTAGGGTTTTGAGTATAGAAATCACCTAATAATTCATTCGCTGCTTTGTTTGGTGGAACATATCCAGTTGTTTCAGCAACTAATGCAGCACCGATACCTGATGTAATGAACTTTAAGAAAGTCCATGCAGCATCAACTCTTGCTGGATCATCAGATGTAGACACTAACATTGCAGCGTTTCCACCTGCTGGTAATCTTGCTGGTGTTCCATTGTTTACTCCAGCCATTCCAGGGAATGGTGCAGTTTTTAAAACAAAGTCTGCCTTTGCAGCATTAACTGAACCCAAGCTTGAAGTAGACCAGAACATCATACCAATAGTACCTGCGTTAAACGCAGCTTGACCATCAGCAATTGAATAGTTTGGCATATTACATCCGCTCATGATTGCTTTCATTTGCTCTAACGTTGCAAGTCCTGCATCACCACCCATATTTACAGCTCCATCTTTAACCATTGGAACATTCTGAGTGTGCATTAATGCTTGGTGGAACCAGTTACCTGTGATGTTCCAACCAAAGTATAGAGTTCCTTTACCTGCTGCTTCCAATTTATTACATGCTGCAATAACTTCGTCCCAGTTAGTTGGAATACTATTTACACCTGCTTCAGCTAATAAATCCATGTTATAATATCCAACTGGCGTTGATACAGAAAATGGTAATCCATAAACTTCACCACCAAATGTTGAAAGACTTAACATAGCAGAATGGTAACCATCTTTTTCAAAAGCAGCTTCTTTTGCAATAAATGGCTCTAAAGACTTAGCAATACCTTTGTCAACTAGAGGTGCTTGTCTGTTAAGACCTTGCATTGTTACATCTGGTAAATTACCTGAAGTAGACTCTCTGAAGATTGTTGCAGTTGCATCCTCATAGTTTTCATAAGTTGCTCTAAATTTAACTTGAATATCTGGATGTGCTTTTTCAAACTCTGGCATAATAGCTTGAAACGTTACATCGAATAATCCTGAATAAGGATAAGCTACTTCTATTTCAATAGACTTAGCTGAATTAACAGAACCATAAAAACCAAAAGCTAATACGGCAGCCAATCCTGTAATTAATTTTTTCATTTAATCCTCCCGATTGAATATAATAATTTAATCTAACATGTAGCACCAAAGGGTTACAATTTTATTACGAAAATATTACTAAAAAATAAGCTTATTTTTCCACAGCAATAAAGAAAAATTAGAGAAAAAATGATTTTTACCAGGGTAGTGAGAAGGTTTTTACATTAGTAAAGCTTTTCATTGCTTCAATTACACCTTCTTTATAACCAAGTCCTGAATCTTTAATTCCTCCAAAAGGAGACATTTCAATTCTATAGCCTGGAACTTCCCAAATATTTACAGTGCCAACATTTAAGCCTTGAATATATTTTTTTGCTCTCATGAAGTTATTTGTGCATACACCAGATGATAATCCGAATGCGGTTGAATTAGATATTTTCATTACAGCTTCATCGTCATTAGGCACACGAATGATTGGTATAACTGGACCAAATGTTTCTTCTAAAACTAATTCACTTTTAGGATCAACATGATCTACAACTATTGGAGGTAACAAAGCACCCTTTCTTCCAGGGTGATATAAAATTTTTGCACCGTCTTCTTCAGCCATAGAAACTCTTTTATCAAAAAGTTCTGCAGCTTGAGCATTAACAACAGTACCTAAGTCTGTTTCCATATTCATAGGATCACCAAATTTAATTTTCTTAGCACGCTCAAGAGCCATTTCAACAAATTGATCTGCAATGGATTCTTGAACCAATATTCTTTTTACAGCTGTACAACGTTGACCAGAATTTTTCGTTGCTCCAGTAACAGCTAGTTCAACAGCTTTTTTAAGATCATCACCATCTAAGTCATTTAAAACAATTAATGGATCATTACCGCCAAGCTCTAGTACTGTTCTTTTGTATCCAGCTTGTTCAGCAATTAATTTTCCTACACCCACACTGCCTGTAAAAGTAATTAGATCAATGTTTGGATTTTTGATCATTTCTGATCCAATGTCTTGAGGCCATCCAGTTACAACTGAAAACATTTCAGGTGGTAAACCTGCTTCATATAAAACATCGGCGAGTACCATTGCTGTTAAAGGTGTTAATTCTGTTTGTTTACATACAGTACAATTATTAGTTGCAATTGAAGGTGCAATTTTATGCGCTACCATATTCAAAGGATGATTAAATGGGGTGATTGCTGAGATTGCCGTTAAAGGTTCTCTTATGGTAAATATTTTTCTGGCTTTTCCATGTGGAGTTAAATCACAAGAAAATATTTCTCCATCATCATGAATACAAAGTTGAGCCGTTAATGAAAATACATCGAAAGCTCTTCCTACTTCGTATAAAGAATCTTGTTTTGAGATACCAAGTTCTAAAGTAATAATATCAGAAATTTCTTCTTTTCTTTTAACAAGTACTTCTGCAGCAGTTTGAAGAATTTTTTGTCTCTCATATCTTGTAAGTTTAGGCTGATAATTTGCAGCTATATCTAAAGCCTTTCTTGCATGCTCTGCGGTACCGGCTGGAACCGTTCCGATTACTTCACCTGTAAAAGGGTACTCAACATTTATTGTTTTATCTGAAGTAACTTTTTCTCCAGCAATACGCATTGCTTCATTAATCATTTTTTTGTGCATCATAGGGCTCCATTTATTGCATAATAAAATGCATCATAGTTATATAATTGTTTGCTAGTATCTAAGTTTTGTAATTTTAAATTTGATATGAATGGCACTTCTCTTTCATGGAGTCCTCCATGAGAACGTAAAGGTTCATTTAATCCAGAAAGATTGTGTTTATCTTCCGATGAACCAATAGTCATAAATTCTGAAGACATACATATAATATCTCCCATTCTATCAGGAGGTAAATTGTAAGTAGAGCATCCTTCATCTTTTGTTAAAACAACTTCTATATCTTTTATTTCTTTAATAGCATTTACAACTGAATCTACCTTGCTCTTGTCTTCTAAATAAATTGTTGCAAAAGAACCAAGTGAACCATGATGAACAACATATGGATCTGTAATTGGTAGGATGACTTTAGCCATGTTTGGTTCAAATTTTTTATCTAAATAATCTTGTAAAAATATTGCATTAGGTGAACCATCTTCTTTTGATTTTGGTTTCATTCCGTGATCTGCTGTGATGATTATAGAAACATTCTCCTTATTTAAAAGACCAATATATTTATCAAACATTGCATAAAATTTATTTGCTGTTTCATTTCCCGGTGCATATTTGTGTTGAATATAATCCGTAGTCGATAAATACATAATATTTGGTTTAAACTCTTCAAGAAGTTTTACACCTGCAGCCATTACAAATTCAGAGAGTCCTTCAGAATATACTTCTGGCACTGGCATCCCCAACCAATCGTTTACATTATCTATACCATTGAGATCTTTTGTTGCTTGATCAGATTTTTCAGCAGAAAAACAAATAGCTCTCTCATCATCAAAACTTAATCCGTTTCCTAAAAGTGTTCTCAACTTGTCTTTTGCAGTAACAAGAGCAATTTTAGAACCAGAATTGTAAAATTTTTCAAAAATAGTTGGTGCTCGCATATATTTTGGGTCATTCATCATTACTTCTTCACCAGTCTCAGGTGTATAAAAGAAGTTTCCGCATATACCGTGTACAGAACTTGGTTGGCCTGTTACAATCGAAATGTTATTTGGATTTGTAAAACTTGGAATAGCGCTGTGAACAAGTAGGTTTTCACCACTTGCAATTAATTTATCAAGATTTGGTGTAAGATTAGATTTTGATGCTTCTTCGAGATACTCTTTTTGACTGCCATCAAGGCAAATCACAATAGCAGTTTTTGAAAAATTACTTGGATATTCTCTTTTATTAATTTCTAAGTTATCGGACACGAATTCAACTAATATATATTATTAAAAATACGAATTTATAGTTATCTGCTAGTTAAACTCAATGATAATTTGAATATTTGTTAATAAAATTGAAATAAAACTGAAATAAATAGATTTAAAATATTCTCAAATTTAATAAAATTTTGTAGATTAAAGTTAACATAGAGGGGGAATGAGTGGGGACTATATCACTTAAAAATATTTCAAAGTCATTTGGGTCTACACAAGTACTTAATAATTTGAATGTTGATATAAACGATGGAGAATTCTTAACATTAGTTGGTCCATCTGGTTGTGGTAAATCTACATTACTTAGAATAATTGCAGGATTGGAACAACAAACTTCAGGTGATGTATTAATAGATAATAAAAATGTAAATAGAGTTAGAGCCAGTGAAAGAGATTTGGCAATGGTATTCCAATCATATGCTCTTTATCCTCATCTCACAGTAAGAAGAAATTTAGAAACTCCATTAAGACTAAGAGACTATAATGCATTTGAAAGACTACCCTTGATTGGTAATTTTTCTCCAAGCAAAAAAGAGAAAACAGAATCTATAAATCAATTAGTAAATAAAACTTCTGAAACTCTAAAAATTTCAGAACTATTAGATAGAAAACCAGGACAATTGTCAGGTGGTCAAAGACAAAGAGTTGCTCTCGGTCGTGCCATGGTTAGAGAGCCTGTTGCCTTTTTAATGGATGAACCTCTTTCAAATTTAGATGCGGCTCTGAGAGTTCACATGCGATCTGAATTATCTGAACTTCATAATTCACTTAAAACTACTTTTGTGTACGTAACACATGATCAAGCAGAAGCGTTAACTATGTCTTCTCGAATGGCTGTTATGATTGATGGAAATTTATTACAACTTGATACTCCCCAAGAAGTATATGACAACCCTTCCTCATTAAGCGTAGCTCAGTTTGTTGGAAGTCCAAAAATAAATATATTTAAAGGAACTGCGGACTCTGGTGGGACGGTAAGTTTTCTCAAGGTTAATCTAAAAAGAAAAAGTTCTGAAAGTAATACAGACTTACATATTGGTATTCGACCAGAACATTTAGAAATTACAAATGAAAGTAATGAAAATACATTTAGTGGAACAGTTGCATATAGAGAAAATTTAGGTTCAGATATTTTCTTTCATGTAAATATTGAAGGCGGTTCAAATAAAATAATTGTAAGGGGCTTACCACAATTTACACACCAAATTTCAAACGGTTCTAGTGTGAATATTAAAAGAGTGTCTAATAAAGCATTACTTTTTAATCAAGCAGGAATGAGGGTACAATTTAATAATGCAATGGGATAAGGATAAAATTTACTAATGCATAATTCAAAAGCTCACATATGGTTTATTGCACCAGCAATCATACTGATGATAATCATTTTAATCTTTCCTCTTTTTCTTGCAGGAGGAATTTCTTTTACTGACTATAATTTAGGAAACAAAACATTCGAGTGGGTTGGATTAGAAAATTATGACAAGATGTTCAATCGAAAAACATATGTCAAAATGATTTGGGCCACAGCCACGTATGTTATTGTTGTCGTTCCAATTTCTGTTGTACTTGGATTATGTGCTGCTATGCTCTTAAATTCACTAAGGTTTGGCGCTGATATATATAAAACAATTTTCTTTCTTCCAGTTATGGCAACTCTTCTTGCGATGGCAATTGCATGGGAATTTACTCTTCATCCAACATTAGGAATTGTAAATAGTTTTTTAGCAAATGGGTGTGGAGGAGTTAGAGAATTCATTCTTGGTTTTCATTGGTTACCGTGGGTAGACTCACAAGAAAGCTGGTATGCTGTAGCATGTGCAAACAACATGGATTTTCCATATTGGTTAAAACAAAAAAATACAGCGATTTGGACAGTATGTTTCATAGGAATTTGGCAGGCTTTTGGTTTTAACATGGTTTTATATTTAGCTGGCTTAACAAGTATACCAAGAGAGTTATACCAAGCTGCGGAAATGGATGGGGCTAAATCTACATGGGAACAATTTAAACTTGTTACATGGCCAATGCTTGGTCCAACAACGTTGTTTGTTGTGACTATTACTACCATTAGAACATTTCAGGTATTTGATACAATCGAAATACTGACCAAAGGTGGTCCATCAAAAACAACGTATGTCATGATGTATGCAATTTTTGAAAAAGCTATTCAACAAAACTTAACAAGTATCGGTGCAGCAATCACTGTTGTCTTTATTGGATTTATTCTTGTGTTAACGTTTTTCCAAAGATATGTCATTGAGAAGAGGGTTCATTATTAATGGAAGCTAAACAATATATTGGGGAAGGTTGGAAGCATGCAATCTTAATTATTGGTGCTATCGTAGTAATGCTCCCTTTTTATATGATGGTTTCAATGTCATTAAAATCTCAGCAAGAAATCCAATCAATTTCTGGTGGTCTCATTGGTGCGCAAGAAACTCAAACATTTCCCGTATGTGTTAAAACTGGTTATTCAGAAGAAACATGTACAATGAAGCCATATCAATACAACTATTGGTTTGCTTTTGAAAAAGCTCCTATTCCTAGATACTTAATGAATGGTGTCATTGTTACTTTATCAATCTTTATCATTCAGGTTTTAGTCGCCTTACCGTGCGCATATGCACTTGCCAAGTTACGGTTTTACGGACGAGAATTTGTTTTCTCGATGGTTTTATTTTGCTTGCTCATACCAGTTCACGGAATTGCACTTCCATTATACGTTATGTTGGCCCAGGCAGGATTAGTTGACACCTATTCCGCCTTAATACTCCCCTGGACCATATCGGTGTTTGGAATCTTTTTAATGCGGCAATTCTTTATGACTGTGCCAGATGAGTTAATTGATGCCGCCAGGATGGATGGCATGGGAGAGTACGCAATCGTATGGAAAGTAATGCTTCCAACTGCAATACCAGCGTTACTTGCTTTTGCAATATTCTCAGTTGTTGCGCACTGGAATGATTATTTCTGGCCTCGTATGGTAATAACAGGAAATAGAGATCTCTTTACTCCACCACTTGGTATAAGAGAATTCAGAGGTGGAATTGATAGTGACGAATTTGGTCCAATGATGGCTTCGATAGTTACTGTAACTGTTCCTCTTATTGTTGCTTTTATAATCGCGCAAAAACGATTTATTGAAGGAATTACTTTGACAGGCATGAAGTAAATTCTTATCTACTGATGACATTGTCAGTAAATTTTATTTTTATCTTAATTCTTGTATCTGCTCTATGTCATGCAGTTTGGAGTGCTATAATAAAATCAAGTAAGAACCCTTTATCGCTAATGGGTATAACTTCTGTCTTAGAAGTTACAATTTTTTTTCCTTTAACATTTACTGTTCCATTTCCAACTTTAGAGGTTTGGTATTTTTTAATTGCAACCGTCATCATTCATGTCTTCTACAGACTAAATGTTATCTACTCATATAGGTACGGTGACCTCTCTTACATATATCCAATTTCTAGAGGAAGTTCATGTCTGTTTGTAGCGATCATTAGTATTTTATTTTTAAGTTCTGATATTAGTGTTGCTGGTTTTGTTGGAATATTAATTGTTTGTATTGGTTTATTTTTAATTTCTTATTCTAAAAATTTATCTTTTAACTTCAGAGGTTTTGCGCTCGCAATATCAACGGCTATTCTAATTACTGCTTACACTTTAGTTGACGGAGTCGGGGTTAGACTTTCTGAAAATGGTTTTTCCTATATTTACTGGCTCTTCACACTTAATGGAATACCTTTGCTAATTATTGGTTTGATCTCGAAAGATGGTTTACGAAAAAGAGAAACATACACATTTAGATCAGGCATTGCTGCTGGTGTCTTTGCAACAAGTAGTTACGCAATTGTTGTTTGGAGTATGCAATTTATAGAAATAGCTTATGTCTCTAGTATTAGAGAAATAAGCATTGTGTTTGCTGCAATTATTGGAATGCTTTTCTTATTTGAAAAGAATGCAAAATCTCGAATAATACCTTCTATTTTAATAGTGAGTGGTATTTCGGTTGTTTATTTTCAGATTCTTTAAGGAAAAAATATAGACTTTTTATACGAAAATTTTATATGACTTTTATGACTGAGAATATTGTGGAAGTAGATCCAAAAACCGAAACTATCTCTTGCGATGGTGGTGAAGATGGTTTAGGACATCCCGCAGTTTATTATACCTTCAATAATGAGAATAAAATAGTCTGTGGTTATTGTGGTAAAATATTTATAAAAAAAGAAGAATAGAAATGTATAAGGAATCTTGGGGTCAAAAAAGAATTTGTCCAGTGTGTAGTAAACAATACTACGACCTAGGAAGAACAGAGCTTGAATGTCCAGAATGTGGTAAACTAATTGAAGTTACTACCATGACTAGACCAAGACGTGGAAGAAAACCTGGTAGTACTAATGCTGCTCCTCTAACAAATCCTATTCCTGCAAAACCAAAAGAAAAAGATGATGATCTTGATATCGATAATTTGGATTTGGATAACAACGAAGACAATCTTGAAGATGATACTGTTTTATTAGAAGATGAAACAGAAATTGATCCAATAGCCGAAGGTATTAAACCTAAAGAAGACGGCGAAGAAGAATACTAGAATTTCAATAAAAATTTAGAAGATGTTTAAGGTACTACAAAACACTTGGGCCCTTTTTTTTGGCTTTGCTTTAATTAGTCTTGGTCATGGTTTGCAAGGAACGCTAATCGGTGTTCGTTCTGTTTTAGAAGGTTTTAGTTTTTTTGCATCGGGGCTTATTATAGCTGGTTATTACGTTGGATACTTAACTGGCGCATTAACAATTCCAATTTTTTTACAACGTGTTGGTCACATAAGAGTTTTTGCCGCTTTAGCATCGCTTGCTTCTATCGCTATATTATTACACTCAGTATTTGTTCATCCTTATTCATGGATGTTTATACGAATATTAACTGGTTTAAGTCTTGCTGGAATTTATGTAATCATGGAGAGTTGGTTGAATGAAAAATCAACTAATCAAACTCGCGGTCAATTACTTTCCGTTTACATGATTATTACTTTTGTATTTGTTGGAGCAGGACAATTTTTATTAAATTTAGGCGATCCAGCTAAAGTTGATTTATTTATTTTAGTATCAATCTTATTATCATTCGCACTTCTTCCTATTCTTTTATCTTCAACAGAACAACCTAATACAGAAAGTCCTAAATTTTTTTCTTTAAAAGAATTTTATACTGTGTCGCCCTTGGGTTTTGTTGGCGCATTAGCAACTGGTTTATCGCATAGTGCAGTTTTTGGGTACGGTGCAATTTATGCATCATCTATTAATTTAAGCTTATTTGAAATTTCTCTCTATATGATGATTATAACTTCAGCTGGCGCTCTATCTCAATGGCCTATTGGATATTTGTCAGATAGAATTGATAGACGTGTTATTCTTATTGGTGTTTCTTTTATGGCTTCAGGTTTGAGTTTATTTTTTGTTTTTGCAAACTTTATGCCGCTAACATTGTTCTTAATTTTTACTGGTCTTTTTTCAGTTGCGTGTTTACCAATGTATTCACTTACGGTTGCTCATACAAATGACTTCTTACAACCTAATGAGATAGTATCAGCAAGTGCAACCTTTGGTATACTTATTGGTATTGGATCAATTATCGGACCTTTGTTTGTTTCTGGATTTATGGAAATTTTAGGAGCGCTAGGTTTTTACATCTATTTATTTTTAATACATGGACTGCTAGGGTTGTTTGGTTTGTATAGAATGACACAAAGAACTAAACCCCGTGATCTTGAATCACAATATAATCCTTTACCGCGAAATATTAGTCCTGCCGGTATGGAAATGAACCCCGTTACTGAGCCAACTGAGGACGAGTAATTCTTTTAAATATTCTGTGAAGTAATAAGAGGATAATTATTCCCATATAAATGACTGGTTCAGTTTTATCAGCACGAACTAAAACATAAAAATGCATACTAGCTAGAATGGCTACCGGGTAAATTAAATAATGAATTTTCTTCCATAATTTAAAACCTAATCGTTTAATGATATTGTTTGTTGAAGTGCTAGCAAGTGGGATTAAAAAAAGAAAGCTTATAAAACCAAAAGTTATAAATGGTCTTTTTATAATATCTTGTATGATAAATTGCATATCTAAAAAATGATCTAAAACTATGTAAGTGGAGAAATGCAAACAGACATAATAGAAAGCAAAAAGTCCGATCATTCTTCGTAAAACAACTATCGATTTTAAAGATTTAATATTTGATAGAGTGGTAATCATGAGAGTTATGATTATTAATCTGAGTGCCATTAGACCTAATTCATCCATTAGTTTTTCAATTGGATTTACTCCAAGATTTCCAGTAACAAATTGAAACGCCCAAAGTAGACTTGGAAATAGAATTAAAATAAATAATACAGGTTTACTGCGATTAAAATTTTTTGTTGAAAACATTCATTAATAAAATTTAGTCAAATCTAAATCTTTATAGAGGTGTGCTACTTCTTCTTCATAGCCATTAAACATAAGTGTTTCTCTTCTTTTAAACTCTCCAATTCGTCTCTCTGTTCCTTGACTCCATCTTGGATGATTAACATTAGGATTTACATTAGCATAAAAACCATATTCCCAAGGAGCTAAAGTTTCCCAAGATGTTTCCGGTTGAGTATCTAAAAATCTAATTTCCACAATTGATTTAATTGATTTGAAACCATACTTCCATGGAACAACTAATCTTATGGGTGCACCATTTTGATTAGGCATTTCATGACCATACAATCCAGTTGCTAATATTGTTAGAGGATTCATTGCTTCATCCATTCGAAGCCCCTCTCTATATGGCCAAATGATTGTTCTCTTTTGCTGACCTGGCATTTCTTCCGGTCTGAACACAGTTACAAATTGAACATACTTTGCCGAGCTTAAAGGTTCAGCCATTTTTATAAGTTCAGATAGTTGAAAGCCTTGCCAAGGAATGACCATGGACCAAGCTTCAACACATCTTAATCGATAGACTCTATCTTCTATTGTTACATTTGATAAAATTTTTTCTAAATCAAATGTTTGAGGCTTTTTCACAAGACCATCTATTTTTATTGTCCATGGACTAGGCTTAAAATTTCCAGAGTTTAAATGCGGATGTTTTTTATGAGTCCCAAACTCATAAAAATTATTGTAAGTTGTGATTTCTTCGTACGAATTAAGTTTGTCGTTTTCATTTAGATTTTTAGTATAAATTGAAAGATCACTATCGTGGTTTGCAAATGCTGATGAGGTAACCGTTGCTAGCATGGCGCTAGCTAAAGATCCCTTTATAAACTTACGTCTATTTAAATATGTCTTATAGGGTGTGATTTCAGATCCTAAAATTTTCATAATAATAATATATATCTTAAATATTAAAATTGAAGATTTGCTTTAATAATCTTAGCTTTTAAAATGGGAGTTATATTTATTTAGTATTTTTTCTGGCCATGTACTTTTGATAAATTCAAGAATAGACCAAACATCTTCATCTGATAACGCATCATTACCAAGCATTTTACCTTCATAATCAGGATTTGATTTATTAAAACCATATTTAATGACATGAAATAATTGTGCAGGAGAGTGGTGCCAAGTGTGCCCAGTGCCATTAAGAGGAGGTGCTCTTCTATGACCATCTTCATCTAACGATTTATCCCACTCTTCATGACCTGCTAAATTACCCATATGACACCCTGCGCAATTTTCAGCATATAGTTTCATCCCTTTAAAAATATCAACTTCTGCTGCATGAATACTATGTCCAATACATAATACTATAAGTACCGAAATTAATTTAAGGGTTTGCATTCTATTTATATAATTTTTTAAATTTATATTTCATTACAAATCTGTCTTTTTTTTGATAGGATATACCTATGAAAAAATTCCTAATCGCATTTGCCATTTTAACTTCAATAATTGCACTTAACAAACATGCGTACAGTGAAAAAGTTCACGGTATTGCAATGCATGGAACACCAAAGTATGCCAGTGATTTTGAAAATCTAGATTATGTGAACCCAAATGCACCTAAAGGTGGAACGGTAAAATTTGGATCATATGGTTCTTTTGATAATCTTAATAGAGTAGCATTTAAAGGTTCTAAAGCTGCTGGACTTGGGTACGTTAATGATACGTTAATGAGAAGAGTATGGGATGAAGCATTCTCTCTCTATGGTTTAATAGCTGAAAAAGTAGAATTGCCTCAAGATAGATCGTCTATAACTTTTTATTTAAATTCAAATGCAACATTTCATGATGGCTCACCAATAACACGCGATGATGTATTGTTTAGTCTAGAAACATTTCAAACAAAAGGTACTCCAAATCAGAAAAAAACATATGGCAAAGTTGTTGAAACTCAATTGATTGGAAATGATGGAATAAAAATGATTTTTGAAAATAATGAAGATAAAGAATTGCCTCTTATTATTGCGGGCTTTCTTCCTATCATTCCAAAAAAGTTTTATGAAAATCTTGATGTTACAAAAACATTTTTAGATATCCCTCTTGGCAGTGGTCCATACCAAGTTGATAGTCTCGATCCTGGGCGTCAAATAAAATACAAACGCGTTGAAAATTACTGGGCAAAAGATTTACCAGTGAATAAAGGTCTCTATAACTTTGATACAATTATTTATGATTATTATAAAGACTCAAATGTCTTAGTTGAGGCTTTTAAGGTTGGTGAATACGACTTTAGAAGAGAGTACAACGTTAAACGTTGGTTATCAGAATATGATTTCAAAGCTGTCCGGAATGGCGAAGTAATACTTACAGAAATGAATAATGATAGACCTGTTGGAATGAATGGTCTTGTGATGAATACAAGACGTGACATATTTAATAACAGAAATGTAAGACTTGCTTTAAGTTATGCCTATGATCATGAATGGATTAATAAAACAATATATCAAAATGCATATGTCAGAACAGATAGTTATTTTGATAACTCACCATTAGCTTCTTCAGGTTTACCGTCAAAAAATGAGCTAGAATTATTGAATGTATGGAAAGATGAAATTCCAGCAGAAGTATTTACGGAAACATTTACCCCACCTCTTACGGATGGAAGTGGAAATGATCGTAAAAATTTATTGAAAGCAAAAGAAATACTCGAAAAAGAGGGGTGGAATGTTGAAAATGGAAAGCTGTTCAAAGATGGGCAAGAATTTAAATTTGAATTTTTAATTGTCAGTCCTTCAGATGAAAAAATCGCTTTAGCCTATCAAAGTAATTTAAAAAAACTTGGCATTACTATGGATGTAAGAACTGTTGATTCATCACAGTATCAAGAACGTTTGTTAAGTTATGATTTTGATATGATTAAAAGATATTGGGGAGTCAGTTTAAGCCCAGGAAATGAGCAACAATTTTATTGGGGATCAGAAGTTGGTCAAAAAGATGGAAGCAGAAATTATCCTGGTATCAATAGTCCAGCAGTTGATGCATTAATTGAAAAATTAATTAGTGCAACAAATAGAGAAGAATTAACAACAGCGATCCACGCACTTGATAGAGTATTGTTATGGGGTCACTATGTAGTTCCTCTTTATCATAGCAACAAAGACAGAATTGCTTATTGGGATTTTTTTGAATACCCAGACGAAATTCCACTTTACGGAATTGTAATTGAGTCTTGGTGGATTAATAAAGATAAACAATAAAATAAGTAATCAAATATTTTTATGAGTCATACAAGAGCTAACATACTCATGTTAATTGCCTCACTTATATGGGGAACAGCTTTTGTAAGCCAAACTACTGGAATGGGAGCCATAGGTCCTTTTACTTTTAGCTTTGGAAGATTCTTTTTTGCTTTTTTAACGGTAATTCCATTTGCGATTTATCTAGAACAACAAAATATTTTTAAAATATTAAGTGATAGAAAAAAAGTTTATCTTTGTTTGGCTACAGGTTTTTTTCTTTTTGGTGGTATGGGGCTTCAACAATACGCTTTACAAAAATCATTAATATCAAATGCTGCTTTTCTTAGCACTCTTTACGTTCCCTTTGTTGGAATAATTTCAAGATTCATAATTAAAAAACAGGTACACTGGATTATCTGGATTGCCATTTTACTCTGTTTGTATGGATCATATCTTTTGTCCTCTAATCAATCAGTTGAAATTCAACAATCAGATTCACTATTATTTATTGCAGCTTTGTTTTTTGCCTTACATATTATTTATATCGATATTTTTATGAAAGAACTAAACAGTCCTTTTTTATTTGGAAGTATTCAGTACTTTATTGTTTTTGTTTTATCTATGATCCTAGCTTTTATGTGGGAGGAACCAAAGCTCTCCAATATGCAAATTGAGTGGTTTGAAATTTTATACACGGGTATTTTTTCTGCTGGCATTGGATATACACTTCAAATTATTGCTCAACATAAAGCTAATCCTGCTCCTGCTGCTATTATTTTATCAATGGAGTCAGTCTTTGCTGCAATAGCAGGTTGGATACTTTTAGATCAAGTTTTAGACACACAAAAAATACTTGGATGCCTTGCAATATTTATTGGAGTCATTATAGTACAATTAATACCAATAATTATTAAACAAAAATGAGTGATAAATTAGACGTAGTTGGAATTGGAAATGCTATGGTAGATGCCATAATTCCTTCCAATCAAAGTGAAATTGAAAAACATGAAATTAATAGAGATTCTATGAATCTTATTGATGAAAATTTAAAAAATAATTTGCATGAGAGTTATTCCATCAGAGAAATGGCTGGTGGAGGTTCCCTTGGTAACTCCATGTTTGGTATCACCTCTTTTGGCGGTAATGGAAGTTTTATTGGAAAAATTAAAAATGATGAAATTGGAGTATACCTTCAAAAAGATATGATCCGGGAAGGACTAAAATTTCCATTGGGATTTACATCTCCTAATATTTCAACTGGATGTTGTACAATTTTTGTTGAAGAAGATGGAACTAGAACAATGTGTACTTTTCTTGGTGCTGGAACATTAATAGGGCCTGAAGATATAAAAGAGGATGATATTAAAAATCATAAGATTGCATATTTGGAAGGCTACTTGTGGGATAATGAAAATGCAAAAAAGGCTATGAAAAAAATGGTGGATATTTGCAAGGCTGATAATCAAAAAATTGCCTTTACTCTTTCAGATCTTTTTTGTGTTGATAGACACAGAGATTCTTTTAAAGAATTAATAACTGAGAATGTTGATATTCTTTTTGCTAACGAAGATGAAATCAAAGCAATGGCACAAACAGAAAGTTTTGAAGAAGGTCTAGAATATGCAAAATCATTAAATATAATTGCTGCTATTACTAAAGGAAGTAGTGGATCAGTTATTGTTTCTGGTAATGACATCACTGAAGTTGCTGCAAAAAAAGTAGAAAAAGTTGTAGATACAACTGGAGCTGGAGATTTATTTGCAGCTGGTTTTTTATTTGGTTATTCTAAAGGTAAAGCAATGGATGAATGCGGTAACTACGCATCAATTGCTGCCGCAGAAATTATTTCGCATTATGGTGCAAGACCTTTAGTAAAATTGTCTAGTTTAATTTAGCTAATAATTTATTTTTATTTTCATCATCACAAAAAGAATACTTAATTGCGTTATGAGTAAGGGAGATTAGTTCTTTTTCATTTAAACCTAAATCTTCCATGACTTTGTATTCACCGTTTATCGTAGCATTGAAAAAGGGAGGGTCATCCGAATTGACTGTTACTTTTACTCCTTGATCAAATAATGTTTTCACAGGATGATCTTCATAATCTTTGTAAATTTTAGTTGCAATATTACTTGTTGGACAAGTTTCTAGAATAATATCTTTATCAATTATTTCTTTAACTAAATCAGGATCCTCTATTGATCGAACTCCATGGCCTAATCTTGTTGGATGGAGAAGGTTAATAGCATTCCTTATATTTACAGGACCATCCCATTCACCTGCATGAACCGTAATTGGAAAATTTTCTTTTTTTAACATATCAAATGTTTCAACAAATAAGTTTGGAGGAAAATGCAATTCATCCCCAGCCAAACCAAAACCAACTAAACAAGGATGGGGATTATTTAAAACTTCCTCTGCAGTTCCTTGTACTGACTCTGGCCCTAAATGTCTGATCCCATTCATTATATAACGTGAAACAATTCCAAAATCCTCTTCAGCTTTTTTAGAAGCTTCATAAACTCCTTCAATAAAAGAATGATAGGTCATGCCTTTTTCTTTAGCATGAGTTGAGGAAATCATCGCTTCGACATAAAGAACATTGTTAGCTGCGCAATCTTTTAAATATTCATACGTTAATTCAAAATAATCTTCTGGTGTATGTATTACAGAAGTAACAATGTCATATTTTTTTATAAAATCATAAAAATCATCCCATTGGTATGCGTACTTTGAACCAAACATTTCTTCAGCTATTTCATAGTTGTTTCGTTTGGCAAATTTTTTACATAAAGTTGGCGTTATAGTTGCCTCTAAATGAACGTGGATTTCTGCTTTTTTGACTGAATTAAAAATATTCATATAAAAAAAATACCTATATAATAATAATATGGAAGCAAGAATAAACAGAAGAGGCTTTGTTTTAGGCGCTAGTTGCTCTTTATGTGGTTCTGTGATTTTACCTTCTTGTACACAAGTACCATTAACAAATCGAAGTCAACTTAATTTATATGATAGCAACCTACCTATAATTTTAATGGGTGGTGGTGTAGCAGGTCTTCCAAAAATTTATCCTAATGAAAGAGCTCTTAATCAAGAAGTTGATAAAACATATTCAAGATTTTTATCAAAAGCTAAAGAAGATAAAATTCTTTTAGATAACACAGATGAATCTAAAAAAATTGAAGAAATCGGAAAGGAAATTTATACCTCTCTAGATACATTTTATATTAATAAGCGTGAAAAAAATCCTGTAGAAAATTTTAACTGGCAATTTGCTCTAATTGAATCTGATACAAAAAATGCATGGTGTATGCCTGGTGGTAAAATTGCTTTCTATACTGGTATACTTCCTGTTTGTAAAAATGATGACGGGATTGCTGCAGTTATGGGTCATGAAATTGCACATGCATTTGCTAGACACACAGTAGAAAAATTAACTCAAGCATCTATGGTGCAAATGGCAACAATTGGAATATCGCGAAGTAAATATGCAGAACTTCTTAATAAATCTTTTAGAGTAGGAAATGTAGGAGGTAATGTTTACAACTCCGTTGTAAAGTATGGTATTTTTCTTCCATTTAGTAGAAAGATGGAAAGGGAAGCTGATTACTTAGGCATGGGATTTATGAATCTTGCTGGATTTAATATTAAAGAACCAGCTAAATTATGGCAAAGAATGATGGCAGGTCAAGAAGGGAGGGTGCCTGAATTTATGGGATCACATCCAAGTCCTGATAATAGATCAAAAAAGTTTCTTGAATGGGAAAGTGAAATTTTAGATAAATTTCCCCAAGTTTAATTTTAGTGTAATAGGTATTTTATGATTGCTGTTGAAGTTAAAGATCTTACTCATTCAATTAATAATAAAAAAATTTTAAATAATATTAATTTTAATCTCAATAAAGATAGTATCTCTTGTATTTTGGGACCGTCAGGTAGTGGAAAAACTACTTTATTAAAGCTCATAGCAGGTCTTGAAAAAGTACAATCAGGTAAAATTATTATTAATGGTGAAGAAGTAAGCAGTACTGCAAAACACTTACCTACAGAAAAAAGAAAAATTGGTTTTTTATTTCAAGATTACGCTCTATTCCCACATTTGACAGTAAAAGAAAATTTGAGATTTCCAACTAATGCAAAAAATTCAACTAATAATGTTGATGAAATTATTGAATTAATTAAATTACCAAATTCACTAGATAAATATCCACACGAGTTAAGTGGTGGTGAACAACAGAGAGTTGCTCTTGCACGATCTATAATTTCACAACCCGATTTACTTTTATTAGATGAGCCTTTTTCAAGTTTGGATTTAAGTCTTCGAGAAGAGGTGCGGGACGATACACTGCATCTTTTACAAAAATCAAATGTGTCTGTAATTATAGTCACTCATGATCCTTTTGAAGCAATGTTTATCTCAAATCATATAAATATTTTTGATAAATCAGGTTCGATTGTACAATCAGGAACTCCAAATGATCTCTATAACAATCCAAAAAATTCGTATGTTACAGGTTTTTTTGGTGAAACAAATAAATTTGAAGGTGTTGTTAAAGAATCACACATTCACACACCGGTTGGGAAAATTAAAACACCTGGAAATTTAGAAGGTGAAAAAGTTGTGGTACACATAAGACCTCAAGGCGTAAAACTCAACAAACAACCAACACCAGTTAATGGAATTAAGGGAACCGTTATGGCATCAAAATTAATGGGGTCATTTAGTTTTATCCATTTATCTGTGTTAGATAATAATAATGAAGTTGTTCATGTTCATAGCCACATGCCTGCTGACTTTAATCCTAAACAATCATCTGCAGTGGAGATAGAAATTGATAATGATCAGGCTTACATATTTAAGAATTAAGTTTTAGTTTTTTATTGATTTAGTTATTGTTCTGTTAAGAAAAATTACCGGTCCTAATCCAGTAATAACAATAATTAGAGCTGCAAATGCTGACTCCTCCAACATTTCATCAGAGGCATATTGATAAACATAGGTTGCTAGTGTCTCAAAATTAAATGGTCTTAATAAAAGGGTTATTGGAAGTTCTTTTAAGATGTCTACAAAAACTAATATTCCTCCAACTAATAAATTTGTATACAGCAAGGGTAATATAATTTTTCTTATGCTTTTGAAAAAACTCACGCCCATTGTTCTTGATGCGTCTAATAAGTTTGGATGAATTCTTGAAATACCTGATGTAATAGCTCCATTGCCAACAGCTAAAAATCTAATACTATACGCAAATAATAAAATTATAAATCCACCAACAGCATAACTCATACGAAAATAAATTAAATCATTAAGCCACCCGACAAATACCACTATTCCAACAGCAAGAATTGTTCCTGGAAAAGCGTAACCAGAAGAAGCAAAAAATATTAAAATTTTTTGGAAATTATTTGATTTATATGCTCCAACTATAATCATTAATAAGGAGAGCAACATAATGAATGATGAAGAAATAAATGCTAAAGATATACTTGATAGTGTTATTTGAAAAATTTCAATAAAATTTATTATAGAATAACCTTTAATTACAAAATTCAATAAAATTGAAACAGGTATTATAAAACCAAGACTTAAAGGTATTAGACAAATTAAAAACAATAGTGAATTTTTAATACCAGAAATTGTTTGGGTTGGTGTATAAGATGCGCCACTGTACTTTTCATGAAATTTTCTGCTACGCCTACCCAAATACTCTAAAGTTAAAAGTACTATAACAATCATAAATAAAATACTAGAAATCTGTGATGCGCCAGATAGACTATTCATTCCTAGCCAAACATTAAATACACCTAAGGTTAATGTTTCAATTGCAAAATAATCAACTGTCCCAAAATCAGAAATTGTTTCCATTAGTACTAAGGCCAAACCTGCAATTATACCTGGACGACCAAATGGAATAGCAACATTGAAGAAGGAATTCCTTCCGTAAATAGAACTAGTTTGAAAAAAAGATATAGGTGTCGTTATAAATGATGCTCTAGTCATTAAATATACATATGGATACAATACAGAGGACATTACTAAAATTGCACCTCCCATTGATCGCACATTTGGAAACCAGTAATCTTTCGTGCTTGTCCAACCAAATATGTCTCTTAACAATGATTGAAGAGGACCAGCATATTCAAAAAAGTCGGTATAAGTATAGGCAATAATATAAGCTGGGACAGCAGCTGGTAATAATAACATCCATTCAAAAAATTTTTTCCCAAAAAAATTATATCTTGTCACTATCCAGGCAGTAGTTAAACCAAAGACTAAACTTAATCCTCCAACACCAAACATTAAAATTATTGTATTGGTCAGATATCTGGGCAAAACAGTAGAAAATAAATGTGGCCATAGTGACGTATCGCCTAAAATCGCGTAATAAAATATTGAAAAAATAGGAGCGATAATTACTAAAGCAATTATCGCCACAGAATTTGACCATAAATTAAAATTTATCAAAACAGTTAACCTATAATTTACCAGCCTACTCTATCAATGATTTTCTGAGCTACGGGAGCAAGTTCTGCAAGTTTTTCAACAGGCAGTTTATCTTCTTTAAACTCGCCCCATGATTTTAACTCATCAGTTAATTGCATATCTGGGTTAACCGGATATTCATAGTTTATAGAACTGTAAAGGACTTGTGCTTTTGGCTGAGTAAGAAATTCAAGTAGTGCAATTGCATTGTCTTTATTTTTAGAGTACTTAATTACACCTCCGCCAGCAACATTAATGTGATTCCCTCTGTCTTTTTGATTAGTAAAAACTAACTCTATTGAGTTAGCCCACTCTTTTTGTTCTGGATTCTTTTCATTAAATTTCATTTTTCCAAAGTAATATGTATTCATTACAGCAATATCACAGACACCTTCATAAATTGCTTTTGCTTGAGCTCTATCATTACCCTCAGGTTTACGTGCTAAATTTGCCACAACGCCTGCAGCCCATTCTTCAGCAATAACTTCTCCATTTGCAGCAATTATTGAAGCTAAAAGTGATCTATTGTAGTCATGGCTGCCAGGTCTTGTACAAATTTTACCTTTCCATTTTGGATCAGATAAATCTTCTATTCTTTTAATTGAGTCTGTAGATAATCTTTCTTTTGATATTGCAACAATTCTAGCTCTCTTGGAAAGTGCAAACCATTTATTATTACTGTCTCTTAAATGATTTGGAATATTCATATTCAAAATATCTGAGTTAATTGGTTGCAAGATATCCTTTTCAACAAATTGGTTTAACCTTGCTATATCAACTGTTAATACCAAGTCAGCAGGTGTATCTTCACCTTCAGCTAGAACTCTTTCTAGTAATCCTTTTTTTGCATGTAAAACATTTACCTTTATACCAGTCGATTTTGTAAATTCCTCAAAGAAAGGATCTATTAAAATTGGCTGCCTGTATGAATAAACATTAACCTCTTTGGCAAACAAGTTTAGTGAAATGGTGGATGCAATTAGTATTAGTAGTAATCTAAAAATAATTTTCATATAACCTTCTTTTTTTTGTGGAGATAATAAATTTCTCCACGTTCTATGATTAAGAATCTTATTAAAAATTATCAGAATACGAATATAGATCTATATGAATTTTTTTTTAATATCAGTGTTGTTAAAATTCATAAAATTAGATTTATTCTAAATTTAAAGTTAAAAATGTTGGGGCCACTTTGGGCCCCTATCCAAAACTACTTTATTGAAATTAGTCTAGCTTTTTTTTTCTTCTGGAATAATTCTCTCCAAATCAATAGCTAAAAGTCCATTCTTCAATTCAGCATCTTTAACTTTGATGTCTTCTGAAATTGTGAACGATCTTTCAAACTGTCTTGTTGATATTCCTTTATGGATTACACCATTACCATTTTCATTAACCACTTTTTCTTTAGGTTTATTTCTAACAGTTAGATTGTTTTCTTTTAATTCAATCTCAATATCTTCTTTACTATATCCAGCGAGAGCAACTTCAATTTTATAGTTATGCTCATCAACTCTATGAATATTGTAAGGTGGATAATTTGTATTGTATCTTTCCGTAGACTCCAACATTCTATCAAATTCATCAAAAATTGAGTCAAATCCAACAGAGAATGGTCTTAGAGAATTCCAAACGGATAGGTTTCTAGTCATAATAACTCCTTTATTAAGCAAGTTTATTTTGCCCGCACCCACAATGGCATACAGACAAATATTATGTGGGGATGATTGTGTTTAATTCAAGTCTTTGTTATTTCTTTCTTATAAACGATAATCCATCAGATAAAGGCAGAAGAGAGAATTCCACCCTTGTGTCATTTTGTATTTTTAAATTTAAATCACGTATAGTTTTTGTTTGAGAGTCTTGTTTAGTTTCATCTGCCACATCACCGTGCCAAAGCATATTATCAATAATTATTATTCCATTAGAAACTAATAGTTTTAGCGACAGTTCGTAATAATTTGGGTAATTATTTTTATCAGCATCTATAAAAATTAAATCATAACACTGTTTACGGTCTATCATGCTTTGCATTACCTCAACACCATCTCCAATAATCGATTCAATTTTGGAGCTCATATTATCTAATTCCCAATATTTTTTTGCTAAGGATAAAAATTCATCTGAATTATCAACAGTTACGATTTTCCCCGATTCAGGTATACCTCTAGCCAAAAACAAAGTGCTCATCCCTGTAAACCTTCCAATTTCTAAACAGTTTTTAGCATTAGAAATTTTAGTTATCATTTCTAAAAACTGACCTTGTTCTTTTGCAATCTGCATTTGGGAAACACTACCAAGTTTTAAAGTTTCATTTTCTAGTTCAGTAATTATTTTATCTTCTCGGTAACCTACGCTTTGTAAGTATTGTACTAGTGCTTTATTAATTTCAGTTTGAGTGCTCATTAATTTATGGTTTCAAATATTTCAGATAGTTTTTGAGTTTTTTTATCTGAAATAATGAAACAGCCTTTTATTTTATTTATTAAATTATCATCTATATTTTTACTTGAGTATAAACTTAACAGAGGAGTTGAGGAATTTACTTCATCGCCTATATTGAGAACATTATCATATCCAACTCCATAATTTATTTTATCGGTAACCTGTTTTCTACCACCTCCAAGTTCAATAAGTATAAGGCCTAATTCTCTGGTATGAATATTTTCTATCCACCCACCCTCAATAGAAAATATATCTTTTTGAATAGATGTATTGGTTAGATCTTTTTCATAAGATGTTAAAATATTTTTTGGTCCACCCAAGGCTGCAACCATCATTTCAAATTTTTCTGCAGCTAGTCCATTATTAATAACAGTATTAATTTTATTATAAGCCTCTTCTTTTGAAATTTTATAAATGTTTACTAATAGCGAAGATATTAATTCATTAGTGATCTTCTCTAATCGATGATCTTTAAAATCATTTTTAATATATTTTATGCATTCTAATATCTCCAGTGTATGACCAGCACTTTTACCTAGGACCTGATTCATATCCGTTAATATAGCTTCGCAATTTAAACCTGCTCCTTTAGCGACTCTTACTAAGGAGTTCGATAAATCTCTTGCTATATCAATAGTGCTATTAAAAGATCCATTACCAACCTTTACATCAAGTACTAGAGATGAAAGACCACTTGCAATTTTTTTTGAAAGAATAGATGATGTTATTAAAGGTAAAGATTCTACTGTACCTACAATATCCCTTATAGAATATAATTTTTTATCAGCTGGTGCTAAGTTAGAGGTTTGACCAATAATTGCACAACCAACGTCTTTTACAACTTTTTTAAAAGTTTCTAAATCAGGCTTTGTATTGTACCCAGGTATTGAATCAAATTTATCTAGAGTACCACCGGTATGACCCAAACCTCTACCTGAAATCATAGGTACATACAGTCCACAAGCTGCAAGAATTGGTGCTAAAATAATGCTCGTCTTGTCTCCAACACCACCAGTTGAGTGCTTATCACAAACCAACTCAGAATCTACAATCTCAGACCAATTTATTGTATCGCCTGAGTTCGTCATCGCTTCAGTTAAACAAACAGTTTCTTCAGGAGTCATTCCATTTGAAAATATTGCCATGCTCATTGCTGCAATTTGTGCATCCGAAAAAGATCCATTTGTTAAACCGTCTACAAAAAAGTTGATATCTTCTTTTGATAGATCTTTGTTGTCTCTTTTTTTTCTAATTATCTCTTGAGGTATCATCGAATTGAACTTCTTGTATAAATTGTTTAATTAAATTTAAAACATTGTTCTCTGCTAAACTTGCATTCTCTAAAGTTTCCTGATGACTTAATTTTGTTTTATTCATACCAGCAGCTAAGTTGGTGATTACGCTGATACCAATAACCGGAAGTCCGCAATGATTAGCAACTAAAACTTCTGGTACTGTAGACATTCCAACTGCATTTCCACCTATTACTTTTAAGGCATTGATTTCAGCAGGAGTTTCAAAATTTGGTCCTGAGTACATACAATAGATACCTTCATAAATTTTTTGATCTATTTTTTTAGCGACTTGTATTAACTGATCTCTATAAAACTTGTGATACCCATCACTCATATCATGAAAACGAGGGCCATACTCTTCAGCATTGGGTCCAATAAGTGGATTAAAACCACTCCAGTTAATATGATCTTTAATTGCCATTAGACTACCAGCCGGCATAGCTTCATCTAAACTACCTGCTGCATTTGTAACAACTAATAACTTAGACCCAATGTCCTTCAATACTCTTATAGGTGAAGCTAAACTTTGGGGATTATGCCCCTCATAAATATGTGATCTTCCATACATACAAACAACATTTAAATTATTTATTTTTCCTAAAACTAATTTACCTGCGTGACCTTTGACAGTTGGCTGTGGAAAATCAGCTAACTGTTCATATGAGATTGATTCTTGAATATCTTTTTCTTCAAAAAAATTAGTTAGTCCACTTCCTAAAATTACGGCAATATCGGGTGAAGTATTATTTGTTATTTCTAAAAATTTTTTTGCCGAGGGTAACATTAAAGATTCTCTGGGCCAAAAGAATCTGGAAGTAATTCTTCGAGCGTAGATGTTTTCATATGACCATTTTCATTACACATATGAATCTTAGTATCTAAAGTAGCAAATTCTCTTAACCTCTGTCTACAACCACCACAGGGGGAGCATAATAATTCACCTGAACCTATAACCACAACTTCTAAAATTTTTTTGTTTCCATTAGATATCATATTTCCAATTGCAGTTGCTTCGGCACACTGGGATTGAGGATAGGCTGCATTTTCAACATTACAACCAGTAATAATTTTACTATCTTCTGTTAGAAAAGCTGCTCCTACTTTAAAATTTGAATAAGGCACATGAGCTTGCTCTCTAACTTTTTTTGCAGCCTTGAATAAACTATCAAAATTTTCTGAAACCATATTCTTGTTTAACATGAAATTACTAAAAAAATTATTTATTTCTAAATCTTAAACAATTCTTGTGACAAATCAGGAAGTTCGTCTCCCCAAAAAACTTTTTTACGCAAAAATTCTGGATCTTGGTTAAAACAAATTGACATTGCAGAATTATAAACAGCCCTGGAATCAATAGTCGAATTTAGATCTCTTCCCTCAAACAATTCTTTCTTTTTTAGTCCAGGCCAATCTGTATAAACTTGAGATTTTTTTAACAAGCCTCCAGCCATTAGTATTGCACTTCCATATCCGTGCTCAGTTCCATACCCTCCATTTTGTTTTATAGTTCGGCCAAATTCAGTAAGAGTAAGAATTAGTGTATTATCAAATGCTTGGCCAAGATTTTCATGTAAAATAGTAACAATTTTATTTACCTCTTCTAGTTCGTCAGCATGCGCTCCATCAACACCTCCTTGAGCAGCATGGGTATCGAAACCATCTAAATCAAATACAGCAACTCGAGGACCACTTTGATCTTTTAATTGTTTAGCAGCTTCAAGAGCAAGTTTTTTTCTATCATCAGAGTCAGTAGCTATTTGCATAGACAATGGTCTTTGTCTAATTGTATCAAGTGTAGATTTAATTAGCTCGTTATGCTCACCTTTAAATTCATTATAAATTTGATCTATTAACTTTGTTTCAACAAAATCTGGTGATGGGAAGAAATTATTATTCTGTGGCACGCCTCTTAATAAAAGTGGCATTGGTAAAGATATTGCCAGACCTTTTCCTATAATATTTGAAGCTAGTAATCCTCTACCAAGCCATCCTGTTTTTTCTTTGTATGGAATGTGTGCTCCAGTTTCCATTAAATTTTGCCCATCAAAATGTGATCTACCTGTGTAAGGAATATTTGTTGCATGAACAAATGCCGCTTGATTTTTTTGCCAGAGTTTATGAAAAATTTCTAATTTAGGGTGAAGACCAAAATCACTGTTCAAATTAAGAACGTCTTCCAGAATAAGTTTTTTTCTCAATTTTTTAAGACGTTTATCTCCAATAACAGGAACCGCTGTTAAACCATCCATTCCCCCACGAAGTGATATAATAATTAGATTTTTTTTCTGCATTGAAGCAAAACTTATTTTTGGAAAATATCCAGAAAGAAACAATGTTGTTGATCCTCCAATTAAAAAATTTCTTCTTGTGCAGTTCATATTTTTAATACTCCTGGCAAATTACAAATGACTCCATACTTTTGTCCTAAATCATAATCTGATGTGCCAAATCTAAAATTATCAATAAGAGACGCCATATTTTCATGATCTTCAAAATTATTTTTAAGACAAGATAAAATAAAACCATGGGATCTGTTTCCAGATTTAACAAGCATTGGAAGTTCAACTGAAGCAAACCAAAAGCGGCGTAATAATAATTCTGGCGACACCCAATCTACCTCCAAATCACTCCAACCATTAGGTTGTTTGGCACGATAAGGTGAATGGCCTATTTCTCTAAGTATCCATGATAATTGTCTTTGTCTGTTATTTGGCTTCGACTTAAAAGTATAATTCATTTTTTCAAAAGAAAGCGGAATATTTAAATCAAACATTCTAGATAATTGCATTAACCATATTTCAGGTGGATGAAATTTATGTGTAATCTCATTATACTTATAAGCTTGCGTTATAACTGCTTTGTGAATTTCAATTAAGTTTCCATTGGATTTGTTCCATGCTTCTATTACTGGATCTATCATTTCTTCTGTTGGTTCATCTGTAATAAAATGCCTGCATAATTTTGTTGAAACAAATTTGATACAGATTGGGTGTGTTGCCAAATCATGAATTACTTTAGCAAGTTCTCTTTTTGCGTCATTTTTATATTTAACCCCTAAAACAATTTTATCTCCTTTTTGATGCATTTCTTGATCAAACCATATATCGCCGGTTTCTAAATTTTTTCTATCCCATTTGTGAGCCCAACCTGTCATGATATAGGCTAATTGAATCACATCTTCCTGTGTGTATCCAGCATTTGGAGATACTGTATGTAACTCTAATAATTCTCTTGCATGATTTTCGTTTATAGTTTCTCCCCACTCCATTCCTTTTTTAGAATTAGGGCCAAAAGATTCTGAATTATCAAGGTGATGAATCATACACCATGAAGTCGTAACTGACTGGACCATTTCTTCAAAAGTTTTAACCATGTTGGGTCTAATAATTTCACGTTGATAGGGTCCGGTACTAAACTCTGCTAGAAAATCTTTTTCACTTATTGCAAAATGATTTCCCCAAAAAAGCCAGAAACGCTCGAAAACAGGTTGTTTTGAATACTTTGTTTGAAAATGACGAATAGCATGTTCATTTAATTCAAAATATCTTTCACCAGTTTTTATTCTTAATTCATCTTTTGCTTTTCTATAAGCATGTTTATCATTTTTAAATTTTTTTCTTAAAACTTCTCTATCTCCATACACCCATTCACCATATTTTTTTCTTAAATCTTTTTCTGTTGGGATTGTTCCAGGCCACAAGAGATCAGGTATGGTATCTAATTGATTTATTGCCCAATTAAGAGGATCTTTATCTGGATTTTCATTTGGCGACAGGCCAAACGCTACTCGTCTATAAAAATTTAATGACATATATAAAAAAAATAGTTTACATATATTTATAATTTTTAAAAATAAAATTTAATGAAAAATATACCTCTTAAAATTTGTGGCATAACAAATGTGAAATCTGTTGAAGTGGCACATAAAAATAAAATAAAATCATTAGGTTTTGCCAGTAAAAATTTAAATGGACCAAACACAGTTAGTGATAAAAAAATACAATCATTAATTAAAGAATGTAAGAATTATAAGATAGAATCAGTTCTTCTGACTCGGTATGTATCTTTAGACAAGCTAATAGAACAAATAGATTTTACAAAACCAAAGACAATTTCATGTTCATATCATTTTCCCAAAAAAGATTTATTAAAAATAAAAAAAATATTTAGAAGATTAAAAATTGGTATTGCAATTAATCCAGAAAGTTTTGATAAAAAATACATTGAATCAATTAGAAAAATTGTTGATGTTATTTATTTTGATATGAATGTTTATAGGAAAAAGAGTATTAAAAAGTACTCATTGAAAAAAAGTATTAAACAAATACAGTTCATAAAAAGTAAAAATATTCCAGTTTATATTGGTGGTGGTATAGACAAAAAAAATGTTTCCAATATTCTAAAACAAATAACACCTTTTGGATTAGATATTTCTAGAAGCTTGAAAAATCAGAGAAATTTAATTTCTGAATCAAAACTCAAAGATTTATTAAATCAAATTTCGGTAGGATAATCGTTTAATAATATATTTATTTTGCAACTCTTTCGATAACACTTTTATTGATTTTTTTTCAAGCGGATGTCTAAAAAATGGATCAATATCAAGTATTGGATATAACACAAAGTCTCTTTCAGCTGCTCTTGGATGAGGAATTATTAAATTTTTTTTATTAAATTTTTGTTTGCCAAAAAAGATAATATCCAAATCAATGTTTCTTGGACCATTAATAATTTTTTTATTTTTTTTTAATTTTTTTTCAATTTCATATATATTATTTATTAATTCTAATGGCTGCTGATTGGTTAATAGCTTTATTGCGGTGTTAAAAAAATTACTTTGTGATTTATATCCATAAGGAGAAGAAATATAAATATTTGCAAATTTTTTTATATTACCAATATTTTCTAACTCTCTAACGGCACACCGTAAATTAAATATAGCATTACCTAGATTTGAACCAAGTGCGATTATTGTTTCAGTTTGATACACTTAGTGATTCAGCTCCATATTTTTTTGCTACAGCTGTTTTATTAATTGTAATTTTAACTTTTTTTATTTTAAATTTTTTTTCAAGAACATTGGATGTTTTTATTATTAAATGCTCAAGAGTATGTGATTTAGATTCCTTTATAAAAGTTTTTAAATATTTTGTAATAGATGAATAATCCTTAACATTATTTATATTGTTTAAATCTAGTGAGTTTTTAACAGGATAGATAAATTCTAATGTTACCTTTAATAACTGTTTTTTCTTTCTCTCTTGAGCAGTGATACCTATATTTGCACTGATGGATAAGTTTTTAATTTCTACTTTGAACATAGTTCTTCAAAAATCTTTAATGATTGAGACGTTTCTTTTATGTCGTGAACTCTAAATATATCAACTCCCTTTTGATAACAATATAATGCAGAAGCGATTGAACCTCCCAATCTTTGATTTGTTTCACTTTTATCTATGAAGTTGATCCAGCTTTTTCTAGATGATCCTAATAATAATCCATATCCCTTAAACTTAAACTGATTAATTTTTTGCATGATTTCTATATTCTGTTTTAAATTTTTACCAAAACCAATACCTGGGTCAAACCATACTTTGGATGATGGAATTTTTATTTTTTCTAATTGTTTAATTTTCTGAAGAAATATTTTTTTAATATCTTGTACAACATTATTATATGAGTGTATTTTCTTTTGCATAGTTTTGGGTGGTGCAGGTGTGTGCATTAAAATTAAACCAGTTTTAAATTTTTTAGTTAAAAAGAATAAATCTTCTGAGCCGCCGAAGACATCATTTATAATATGAGCTCCCATATTCAATGCATATTCTTGAGTTTCAATTTTATTAGTATCAACCGATATGACAAATTTATTTTTTGGCAATTTTTTTAATATCGGTTCTAATCTTTTAACTTCTTCTTTGTGTGTTAAAGGATCTGAACCAGGTCTTGTACTTTCTGCCCCAATGTCAATAATACTTGCTCCATTTTTAACCATTTCTTTAATATTTTTTAGTGCATCTGAACTTTTAAAACTCTTTCCACCATCACTAAAAGAGTCAGGAGTGACATTGCATATTCCCATTACCGTTGGACTAGTTAGTTTAAAATTATATTTCCCTAATTTCATTTCAATAATATTTTTGAATATTTTTTTGATAAAAAATTATATATTTTCATTGAAGACCTATACCAATTAAACTGTTTAATAAAAGAAATACTAACCACACCTTTACCAGAGCCAACTAAAAGTATTTCACTAAATTGATGTAAACTAGAAATATTAATATCTGTTCTATAAATTTTATAAGGTAGATTTTTAATTAAGTATTCTAGAGTAATTCCGTAATAATAGTAATTTTTTGGAATAAATAATTTATTACCATTTACAAAAATTAAATTGGTCGTAGAACCTTCTAAAATTTTATTGTTAAAGTAAAAAAGGATCTCTTCTTTTTGTAAATTAATTTTTTTTTGCAAAGAAATTATTTTTTTGTACTTTAAGTTTTTGAAGTTTGGTAAAGCCCGTTGGAATCTAAAAAATTCTGCAGTAAAATACTTATGATCTTTGTTTCGTTTACGCACAGATAATGAGATTATTTTTTTTGTGACTGCAATTCTTAATAGGTGGTCGTAATTTTTAATTTTAGAATATTTATTTAAAAAATTGGTTAAAAGATTTTTTGAAATTTTAATATCAATGCCAAAATATCTTAAATCTTTATTTAGTTTTTTTAAATGTTCATCAACTAAGATAAAATTTGGCTCTTTGCCAAATAGTCTAATGGTTGTAAAGATGCCCTTGTATCCCCAAAGAGAATTGAACTTAAGTAATTTAAAATTCTTAGCGTGAAAGGATTTTTTTAATAAGATATTTTCCATTTGTAGTTAAAAATGAATCTGGGTGAAACTGTAATCCATAGGCTTTATTAATATCATCTTCAACCGCCATTGCTACATTTGTTTTTACACAACGCATTGTAATTATCATTGATTTAGAAACAAATGGTTCAGCCATTTTTAAGGAATGATATCGACCTCCTAAAAAATTAAAATTTTTTTTAAAAATTGATTTATCGTTAGTAACTTTAATATGACTCTGATAACCATGAAGAATATTTTTTTGTTGAACTATTTTAGCTCCTTCACAAAAAACTATTTGTTGGAAACCTAAACATATTCCTAATATTTTTTTCTTTCCTTTATATTTATTGTAAATCTTAGTTGTTAATGGATAATCTTTTGGTTCACCAGGGCCTGGTGAAAGAACGATGGTCGAAGATTTTTCTAGTTTTGTTTGATCTATTTCATAATAATTTGAAACAAATGTTGGTTCAATACTATCTAGTAGATGAGCTAAATTGTATGTGAATGAATCTTCGTGATCAATGAGATAAATCATTAGTTAAATAAGTCTAAAAGTGATTTAGCTTTAATATAATTTTCATTATATTCTTTTTTTGCGGTACTGCCTAAGATCACACCACTAGCAACTGATAATTCAATATCATTTTTAAAATTAAGTAGTGTTCTAATCATTATGTTAAATCGCATATCACCATTTGAATGTATAATTCCAAAACTGCCTGTATAAATATTTCTATCAAATTTTTCTTTTCTATTTAGAAGTTGAATAGTACTAATTTTTGGACAACCAATGACTGAACCACCTGGCATTAAAGAAGAAATTATATCATGGTTACTCATTTTATTTTTTATAACCCCCTTGATTGTCGTAACATAATGAAAAAGATCTCGATATTCCTCAACCTTTTTGAGTTTATCTATTTTTACAGATCCAGTTTTACAAATTTTAGACAGATCATTTCTTTCCATATCAACAATCATATTATGTTCTTTGGTTTCTTTTTCATTTCTTCTAAAGAATGTGAGAGCTTTATTTTTATTTAACTGCTTTGTTTTTCTTAATGTTCCAGCAATAGGTTTAGTTCTAATTATGTTATCTTTTTTCAATATGAGTGTCTCTGGTGAACAACTTACGATATTATAATCTTTTTCCCTGATAAGAAAACTTTCAGGCGATTCATTCATTTTCATTAGCTTCCAAAAAAGATCAATAGAATTGATATTACCTTTTTTTGAATATGTTTGAGCTATTTTAATTTGATAAGTTTTTCCCTGTTTTATATTTTTAGAGAAATCATTAAATAGGTTAGAGTACTGCTTTAAAGATAAATTAAGATTAAACTTTTTATTTAACTGTAAATATTTTTTTGTATTTATACTTATATTTCTAAAATTGGGTTTAATGCTTTTGATTATTATTTTTTTACCAATACTAATTTTAGTTTGTGGCTTGTAAAATACACCGCTATGAAAATTTTTAGATCGCTGTTCTGGAAACTTTATTCCTATATTTTCACAAAGAAGTTTATAACCAAAGAAACCAACATAACAATTCAGTTCTTCAATCTTTGATTTTTTTGATTTTGATTGAATATTAAGAAAATTTTTTAGATTTTTTTTATTAATAATAATTCTTCTAGAAAAATCAGTATAGAGGTCATAACCCTTATCAGTTTTATAAATTATAAGAGGTTTATCTGATTGATATAGTCTATTTAGATATTCTTTATTGTTCAGCACTTGATTCTATTATAATTAGGATTCTTATATGAAAAGTTTTTTTACTAAAATATTCTTTTTTGGCTTAACAGTCACATGGTCATTAGGTCTTTTTGCACATGGAACTATCATTTTTCCAAATGTAGAACATGGTGATGGTTTCATTGATGTTAAGATATATGACACAAAAGAGAGCTTTTTGGATGAAAAATTAGCAATTGAGAGCGTTAGAAAAAGAGTACAAAAGGGTGAGGTTGTAGTTCCTTTGAGTAAGATCCATGAAGGAAAAATAGCAATTGTTGCCTATCACGATGAAGATTCAGATGGGAAATTAAAGACTGGATTATTCTGGAGACCAAAAGAAGGTTTTGCCTTTAGTAATAATTATCAACCAAAAGGTCCGCCGTCATTTGAAAAAGCCGCAATCATTTTAGTTCATGGCGAACCCGTGGTAATAGAACTTAATTATTAAAAATTATATTGATGTCATTACAGTTACAAAACACATTAAGTGGTAAAAAAGAATTTTTTAGACCAGTTAATCCAGATCATGTAAGAATATATGCTTGCGGTCCAACTGTTTACAATTTTGCGCACATAGGTAATGCGCGTATGGCAGTTGTAAATGATTTATTAGTCCGTGTATTAAAAACACAATTTAAACAAGTGACCTATGTATCTAATATCACTGATATTGATGACAAGATTATAGAAGCTTCTAAAGAAACAGGTGAGGACATAAGTGTTATCACAAATAAATATACAGAGATTTATAATAATGACATGAGCGCACTCGGTGTTAATCTCCCTGATATTCAGCCAAGAGCAACTGATCATATTAAAGAAATGATCGAATTAATAAAAAGATTAATTGATGAAAATAAAGCTTATGAAAAAGAGGGTCATGTTTTATTTCATGTGCCAAGTTTTGATAATTATGGAATTCTTTCAAAAAGAAATAGAGATGAACAAATAGCTGGAAGCCGTGTTGAAGTAGCGCCGTTCAAAAAAGATCCAGCAGATTTTATTTTATGGAAACCATCTCCCTCACCCTTACCTGGTTGGGATTCACCTTGGGGATTTGGAAGACCAGGATGGCATTTAGAATGTTCCGTTATGTCTGAAAAATCATTAGGTCTTCCTTTTGATATCCATAGCGGTGGTATTGACTTGGTGTTTCCACATCATGAAAATGAAATAGCACAAACTTGTTCCATATCAGAAAATAAAGATCCTAAAGATTTTGCAACTTATTGGTTTCATAATGGATTTGTAAATGTTGAGGGAGAAAAAATGTCAAAGTCAATTGGCAATATTAAACTCGTGCATGATCTCAATAAAAAATACAAGGGAGAGGTTTTACGATTAACCTTGTTATCAGCTCATTACAAACAACCATTGAACTGGACAGAAGAAATCATTGAGCAAAATAGCAAAATGATCGATCGACTTTATAGAGTTCTATTAGAGCTATCAGAAGTTGATATAGATACTAACTTACTTTCTGATTCTATAATGGAATCATTTTTAGATGATTTAAATACACCTAAAGTTATTGCAAAACTTAATGAAGAGGCAAATGATGCTTCGTCTGCATCTGATGAAAGAAAAAAAGAAATCAAAAATAATCTTCTTTCCGCGGGTAAAATATTAGGTATTCTTGAAGATGATCCAGGAAATTGGTTAGGCTATAATCAAAAAGATGCTGAAAATGCTGAAGAAATTGAAAGGTTGATAAAAGAACGTAATGAAGCTAGACGCAGTAAAAATTTTAATTTGGCAGATACGATTAGGGACACATTAAAAGATAAAGGCATAGAAATAGAAGATACTGATAAAGGAACGATTTGGCGGAAATCTAGATGAGTGAAAAGATAATAATTACATTTCCAGATGGAAATAAAAAGGAAGTTGATAAAGGCATCAGTGGTCTTGAATTGGCAGCGCAAATTTCTAAATCTCTTGCCAAAGAATCAGTCGCTATAAAAATTAATAATGAGATAAAAGATATTAGTTTAACTATTAATGCTGATGCATCTGTATCAATTTTAAAAAGAGATAGCGAGGAAGCACTTGAATTAATACGACATGATTGTGCTCATGTAATGGCAGAAGCTGTCCAAGAATTATTCCCTGGAACACAAGTTACAATTGGTCCAGCAATTGAAAATGGTTTCTATTATGATTTTGCAAGAGATGAACCTTTTACTGTTTCTGATCTTCCAAAAATTGAAAAGAAGATGCACGATATCATTCAAAGAAATAAAAATTTTATAAGAGAAGTATGGTCTAAAGAAGAATCAATAAAACATTTTAAAGATAAAGGTGAAAACTACAAAGTTGAGCTAATTAATGATCTGCCTGATAATGAGGAAATCAGTATTTACAAACAAGGTGATTGGTTAGACTTGTGCAGAGGTCCTCATATGGTTTCAACAAAACAAATTGGTAAAGCATTTAAATTAATGAAAGTTGCTGGTGCTTACTGGCGAGGTGACTCATCTAATGCAATGCTAACAAGAATTTATGGAACAGCCTGGGCAACAGAAAAAGATCTTGAACAACATCTTTTACAAATTGAAGAAGCAGAAAAAAGAGATCACCGAAAACTAGGAAGAGAAATGGATTTATTTCATTTTCAGGAAGAGGCTCCTGGAGCGGTTTTTTGGCATCCTAAAGGTTGGACATTATTCCAATCGCTAATAAATTATATGCGAAACAGACAAGACAAGGCAGGTTACGTAGAAACTAATACGCCTGACATGATGGATAAGTCTCTATGGGAAACATCTGGTCACTGGGATAAATTTAGTGACATGATGTTTAGAACTGAAGCAAAAGACGATAAAATTTATGCTATCAAACCAATGAATTGCCCTGGAGCTGTAGAAATTTTTAAACAAGGATTAAAAAGCTATAGAGACCTGCCATTTCTATTATCTGAATTTGGAAAAGTACATCGTTATGAACCGTCTGGTGCTCTTCATGGATTAATGAGGGTTAGAGCATTCACGCAAGATGATGCACATATTTTTTGTACAGAAGATCAAATTACACAAGAAAGTAAAACGGTATGTGATTTGATACTTAGTATCTATAAGGACTTTGGTTTTGATAATGTTAGAATTAAATTTTCTGACCGTCCTGAAAAACGCGTAGGAGATGATGCTATTTGGGATAAAGCTGAGGCTGCATTAATGCAAGCCATGGAAGCAACAGGTCTTGAGTATACACTCAATCCAGGAGAGGGTGCATTTTACGGTCCAAAATTAGAGTTTGTTTTACGTGATGCAATTGGTAGAGACTGGCAATGTGGAACACTCCAAGTAGATTTAAATTTACCTGGAAGATTGGGAGCTACTTATATTGGAGAAGATGGTAATAAAAAAATACCAGTCATGTTGCATAGAGCTCTATTCGGTTCCTTAGAGAGATTCACCGGCATTCTAATTGAACATTATGCAGGCCATCTTCCGTTTTGGCTTTCACCATTGCAAGCTGTAGTTGCTACAATTACATCTGATACTGATGAGTATGCATATGAAGTACAAAAGGCATTAGTATCAAAAGGAATTAGGGCCGAAATAGATACGCGTAATGAAAAAATAGGTTATAAAATACGTGAACACAGTAATAGTAAAGTGCCAGCAATTATCGCGGTTGGAAAAAAAGAAGCTCAAGATAAAACAGTGTCGGTTAGAAGAATTGGATCTTCTGAAACAAAGACCTTTAAATTAGAAGATATTGTTACTAGCTTATCTAAAGAAGCAAAATCACCAATAGAATAAAAAAATGAATAACATGCAAGGTAAGTTTCCAAGTACAAGACTTAGACGTAATAGAATGAAAGAATTCTCTCGCCGTTTGGTTGCTGAAAATACACTTAGTGTTAATGATTTAATCTTGCCTCTATTTGTATGCGAAGGAAACAAGGTTGATGATCCTATTAATTCGATGCCTGGTGTAAGCAGATACTCTATTGATAAACTTTTAAGCGAAGTGGAAAAAGCAGTTAAATTTAATATCCCTGCTATTGCAATTTTTCCGCAAATTGAAAGTGGTCTTAAAAATTCTGAGGGAAGTTTAGCTGTAGATGAAAACAACTTGGTGTGCAGATCAATTAAAAGTATCAAAAAAGATTTTCCACATATTGGTATTATATGTGATGTTGCTTTAGATCCTTTTACGGACCATGGGCATGATGGTTTAGTTATAAATGATAAAATAGATAATGATAAAACTTTAGAGGTTTTGGAACAACAAGCTCTAGTTCAAGCGCATGCTGGTTGTGATGTAATTGCCCCATCAGATATGATGGATGGTAGAGTTGGAAGAATAAGAAGTGCATTAGATTCAAATAATTTAACAGATACCCTAATACTTTCTTATGCTGCAAAATACGCTTCAGGTTTTTATGGACCTTTTAGAGATGCTATAGGTTCTGGTTCTAGCTTAGGTAAAGATGGTAAATTAACATATCAAATGAATCCATCAAACAGTGAGGAAGCGATTAGAGAAGTTGGATTAGATATAAGTGAAGGAGCAGATATGGTAATGGTTAAGCCTGGTATGCCTTATCTTGATATTATTTCTAGAATAAAATCAGAATTTAAAGTTCCAACTTTTGCATACCAAGTATCTGGTGAATATTCGATGATAAAAGAGTCAATTAATAAAGGTTGGCTCAATGAAAAAGTTATAATGGAATCTCTTTTATCTTTTAAAAGAGCTGGAGCAAATGGTATATTAACTTACTTCGCATTAGAAGCTGCTGAAAAATTAAAAAATGAATAACATTGAATTTGAAAAAAGAAAATCTATAGAACAAGTTGAAGAGTCAAATGAGCTTGCTCCGAAATTTGATTCAAATGGTCTAATACCAGTTGTAACAACAGATTTTTCATCTGGTGAACTACTTATGCAAGGTTATATGAATGAAGAAGCTTTTAAAAAAACTATAAGTTTAGGCGAAGCTGTTTATTTTTCTAGAAGTAGAAATACACTTTGGCATAAGGGTAAAACAAGCGGATTAACACAAAAGATAAAAGAAATAAGAATTGATGATGATCAAGATTGTGTTTGGTTGAGGGTTGATGTCAAAGGTGGTGCTAGCTGTCATGTAGGATATAGATCATGTTTTTATAGAAGTATTCCTTTGGATAATTCTAGCTCTAAAGTTGTTCTTCAATTTGAAGAGAAAGAAAAAGTTTTTGATCCTGAAGAAGTATATAAAGGTGCTCCAAATCCTACTAAATTATAATGTCAGAAAAATTAAAGTTTATTGAAACTAGCAAACTTCCTACAGACATGGGGAAGTTCACTGTACATGCCTTTACAGATGAAAATGAATCAAAAGATCATTTAGCAATATGTATGGGTGACTTGCTTACTGATGAGCCAGTTTTATCAAGAATTCATTCGCAATGTATTACCGGGGAATCTTTTTTTAGTATGAGATGTGATTGTAGATTCCAACTAACTGAATCATTAAAACAAATCGCTCAGATTGGAAGAGGGGTTATTTTTTATCTTCAACAAGAAGGGAGAGGCATTGGTCTTTCAAATAAAATTAAAGCATATAGTTTACAAGACAAGGGACTAGATACTGTTGAGGCTAATCATCAACTAGGTTTCAAAGATGATGAAAGAACATATGAAAATATTGCTGGAATGATTAAATATTTAGCAATCAAAGAATTAGATTTGATGACCAATAATCCAAAAAAAATAAAAGCACTTAAAGATATGGGTATTAAAGTAAATCAAAGAGTTCCTATTTTCTCAGACACTAATAAATATAACGAAAAATATATCACAACTAAGAAAAATAAACTTGGTCATTTAATCTAAGTGGAAGCAGATAATTTAATTAAAAAACTCAATATGATTAGTCATCCTGAGGGAGGACATTATGTTGAAAATTTTAAGAACAAAAATGTAAGTCAAATTTATTACTTATTAAAAAAGAATGAAAAATCACATTGGCATCGATTAACTAAAAATGAAATATTACATTTTTATTATGGAGATCCTCTAGAAGTTTTCACATCAAGTGATGGAGTTAATTATGAAGTTTTTTCTTTAGGGGGAGACCATAATTATATTTACACCGTAACAGCAAACACATGGTTCGCTATGAGATCTTCTGGTGCTTTTAGTTTAATTGGATGCACTGTCGCACCTGCTTTTGATTTTGATGATTTTGAACTTGCACCTGCGACGTGGCGACCTGAAAAATTCAAAATTGAGTTATAGTTTTCACTTTTCTTTAATTTAAATTCTTTATATATTAGTAATAAATAACGGAGGTTCTAAATGGATGCAGAGAGTAAATGCCCTGTAATGCACGGAGCAATTACAAAAAATATGGGAGAAGGTACATCTAACCGCGAATGGTGGCCTAATCAACTTAACTTAAACATACTTCATCAACACGATCGTAAATCAGATCCAATGGAAGCAGGATTTAACTATCGAGAAGAATTCAAAAAACTAGATTATACTGCATTAAAAAAAGACCTCCATAATCTGATGACTGATTCTCAAGATTGGTGGCCAGCTGATTATGGTCATTATGGTGGTTTCTTTATTCGTATGACATGGCATGCTGCTGGAACTTATAGAACTGGTGATGGTCGTGGTGGTGGTGGAACTGGAGCTCAGCGTTTTGCCCCTTTAAACAGTTGGCCGGATAATGGTAACTTAGATAAAGCAAGAAGGCTTCTTTGGCCAATAAAGAAAAAATATGGAAATAAAATTAGTTGGGCTGATTTATTTATTTTAACAGGTAACGTTGCAATTGAATCTATGGGAGGTAAAACTTTTGGATTTAGTGGTGGACGTCCTGACATTTGGGCGCCAGAAGAAGATATTTACTGGGGTGTAGAAGAGGAATGGCTACAAAATAAAAGATATACTGGCGATAGAATTTTAGATAATCCACTTGCAGCAGTGCAAATGGGACTAATTTATGTGAACCCTGAAGGACCAGATGGAAAAGCTGATCCGCTTGCTAGTGCAAAAGATATAAGAGAAACTTTTGCAAGAATGGCAATGAACGATACTGAAACTGTAGCACTAACTGCAGGTGGGCATACTTTTGGTAAAGCACACGGTGCTGGTGATCCAGCTCTAGTAGGAGCAGAACCAGAAGGTGCTCCTTTAGAACAAATGGGTTTAGGTTGGAATAACTTGCACGGTTCAGGTGTTGGTCGTGATACCACAACAAGTGGTATAGAAGGTCCATGGACACCTAATCCAACTCAGTGGGATAATGGATACTTTGATATGCTTCTTGGTTACGAGTGGAAGTTAGTAAAAAGTCCAGCAGGTGCTCAAATCTGGCATGCGATTGATCAAAAAGAGGAACACATGGCTCCTCAAGTAGATGATCCATCAATTAAAGTTCCTACAATGATGACAACAGCAGATATGGCAATGCGTGAAGATCCTGAATACAGAAAAGTATCAGAAAATTTTCACAAAGATCCAGAATATTTTGCTGATCAATTTGCTAGAGCTTGGTTTAAACTTCTACATCGAGATATGGGACCAAAAACTAGATATATGGGACCAGAAGTTCCAGAAGAAGAATTGATTTGGCAAGATCCTGTGCCTCAAGGTCATTCAAACTATGATGTTGAAACAGTAAAAGCTAAAATTTTAAACAGTGGTTTAACAACTCAAGAAATGGTTGAAACTGCTTGGGCAAGTGCTTCTACATTTAGAGGATCAGATATGAGAGGTGGGGCTAATGGAGCAAGAATTAGACTATCTCCTCAAAAAGATTGGGAAGTTAATAAACCAGAGCAATTAAAAAAAGTTCTTGGTATTCTTGAGCCTATTGCAAAAGAGACAAGGGCTTCAATAGCTGATGTAATTGTCCTTGCTGGTAATGTGGGTGTGGAACAAGCAACTGGAATGGAAGTACCTTTTACTCCAGGTAGAGGTGATACCACTCAAGATAAAACTGATATTGATTCATTTGCAGTTTTAGAGCCAGAAGCAGATGCTTTTCGTAATTATTTAAAAATGAATTATGATGTAACTGCTGAGGAATTAATGTTGGATAAGGCACAACTATTAGGTCTAACTGCTCCTGAAATGACGGTACTTGTCGGTGGTATGAGATCTATGGGTATTAGTTCAGATCAAAGAGGATTATTTGTTGATACAAAAGGTAAGTTAACAAATGATTTTTTTGATAAGCTTTTAGATATGGGTGTTAGTTGGAAACCGACTGGAAGTAATTCATATGAAGCTACAGATAAAATTACAGGAGAAAGAGTAAGAACTGCATCTAGAGTAGATCTTGTTTTTGGATCGAATTCTCAACTAAGAGCGATAGCAGAACTTTACGCAAGTGATGATAGTGAAGAAAAAATGAAAAAAGACTTTATCAAAGCTTGGAACAAAGTAATGAATGCTGATCGCTTCGATTTAGAACAATAAAAATAATTTAAATTAATTTAAAAGTGGAACTTTGAGTTCCACTTTTTTTATTTTGGCATATTGGTTGCACCTGTTTCTAAAGAAACAATTTTACCATTTTCAATTTTAAAAACAGACATTACTGCCTGTGTGTTGCCATCACTAAACGTAACAAAAGCATGAAGAACGGCTATTTCGTCATTCTCATATACAATTCTATCTTTATCAGAATTAATATCATCTGACATAGCCCAACTAACTACATCAGATTTTGATAAAACATTTCCAGATGCATGCATTGTGAATTTAAAATCATCATGCAAGATATCGTTCATTTCATCTTCATTTTTATCATTCATGGCTTTTTGGTATCTTTCCATTAAACTCATATCTTTTTCCTTTCTTAGTTAACCTGAAAAATTCGTAACTGCTTCAGAAGTCATCGGCGTCATTACTGTAGTTTCCACCATAGCACCAGCTTCAATTCTTCTTTGTGTTAATTCTTCATCATTTTTAAAACCCATCATACCCTCGGGTGTAGCAAAATCTAAAATAACAGTTAACTTGTTATCGTTATCTTTTTCTGTTGCTGCAAATATACAAGTCATTCCATGTTCTTTAAGTTTATGACCATTTGCAAGAAGCATTTCTTTCCATGGTCCAAAACCATTTTTTAAATCTTGTGTTAATTTAACTAACATATTAACTCCTTTTTTTATTAACTATATAGGTTTCAAAAGATTAAAAATTAATAAAATGAAATAATAATTATCTTTCTTTAATATAGGGCTGTCCAATTGCGTTAGGCGCAATTGCTTTTCCAACAAAACCAGCAAGCAATACTACTGTTAGTATGTATGGAAGTGCTTGTATTAATTGAACAGGTATCTCGCCAATTGCAGGTAATTCAACACCTTGTAGTCTAATTTGAAGAGCATCTGTAAATCCAAAGAGTAAGCAAGCAATTAAAGCAGTTTTGGGATGCCACTTTCCGAAAATCATTGCAGCTAATGCTAAGTAACCTCTGCCAGCAGACATCTCTCTGAAGAAATTCGCATTAACCGCAGTTGATAAATGAGCACCTGCAAAAGCAATTAACACACCATTAACAGCAAGAGCCTTGTACCTCATAGCATATACATTAATACCAGCAGTATCAACTGCACTTGGGTTTTCACCTACAGCTCGTAGACGTAAACCAAAACTAGTTTTAAATACAATCCAAAAAACAATTGGAACTGATAAGTAGGCTAGATAAACAAATACATAATGGCCACTTAGAATGTCACTATAAAGAGTTCCAATAATTGGAATGTCTCTTAATGCATCTGCAAAAGGCAAATGGATTTCTAGAAAACGTTGATCTTCATTTAATGTTGGTGTTAGACCTGCTTGCCCAAACCACGCAGCTGCTAAAGCAGTTGTTAAACCAATAATTAAAATATTTATAGCAACACATGATACTACTTGATCGCCTTTGTGGGTTACCGAGGCAAATCCATGTAACATTGATAAACACACACATACAATTATAGCTAATAATAAACCTAACCACGGGTTACCTAAATAGTACGATCCAACAGCTGCTACAAATGCGGCCATAAGCATTTTACCTTCTAAGCTAAAATCTATTACCCCAGATCTTTCAGCAAATATACCAGCCATTGCTGCAAAAACTAAAGGTGTAGATATTCTTAAAGTAGAATTAATTAAAGAAGCAATATCAGATAAAAATTCCATTACGCATTTACCTCTCTATTAAGTCTTCTAACAAAAAAGCTTTCTATTTGTGGTCTAAAAAGATTTTCTAATGCACCACTAAATAAAATTATTAATCCTTGAACAGCAACAAACATGTATCTAGTTATGTTTGGCATTTCGAATGTAACTTCTGAACCTCCTTGGTATAAAATTCCAAATAAAAATGCTGCAGGTAAAATACCAATCGGGTGATTTCTACCCATTAGTGCAACTGCAATTCCTGTAAATCCATATCCCGCTGGAAAGCCTGCTTGAATTTTATGGCTTACACCAAGAATTTCATTGACGCCAAGTAGACCTGCTAAACCTCCAGAAATACACATCGCGATGATAATATTTTTATGAGGTGATATACCTGCATATATTGCTGCTTGAGTATTGTGTCCTACTGCTCGCATTTCATAACCCCATTTAGTTTTCCAAACTAAAAACCAAACAAAGAACAATGATGCAATTGCTAATAAAAAAGTCAGGTTTAGAGGAGAATATCTTATTTTTATTCCAAGAATTCCGGAGAATGCTTCAAAACTTGGTAACCAGATTTCTTCTGGTAGCTTCACCGTATGTGGTGCCATTTGATTTGTATCTCTAATCACATCTACAAGTAAGAAAATCATTAAAGATGAAGCGATAAAATTAAACATTATTGTTGTAATAACAACATGACTTCCTCTTTTTGATTGAAGATAAGCAGGTATGTAAGCCCATGCTGCACCAAATAGAAATGCACCAAAGATTGCTAAAAGCCAAACGATTGGAACAGGGAGAAAACTTAAATTTATTGCTACTAAAAAAACACCTAGTCCGCCTATGTATGCTTGACCTTCTCCACCAATATTAAATAGTCTACAATGGAAAGCTACAGCAAAAGCTAGTCCAGTAAAAATAAAATTTGTTGTGTAATAAAGTGTATAAGCAAATCCTTGGATATAACCAAATGATCCATAAATAATTAACTTAACAGCCTCTATTGGATTTTCACCTGCAATAAAAACAAAAAGCCCTGAAACTAATAACGCTAATGTTAAGTTTACTAGTGGGACAATAACATTAGAGACCCACCATGGAACTTTTGATTTATCAACTACAATATTACTCATTATGCAACACCAGCCATTAGCAATCCTAGCTCACGATCAGTAACATTTTTGTTTTCCTTTTCTCCAACAATTTTTCCATCAAACATAACAATTATTCTGTCAGATAAGGATAAGATTTCATCTAACTCAACTGATGCTAATAGTATTGCTGCACCTTTATCTCTCATATCTATAAGACGTTGATGGATAAATTCGATTGCTCCAATATCTACACCTCTTGTTGGCTGCCCCACTAAAAGAATTTTTGGATTTTCATTAAGCTCTCTACTCAAAATAATTTTTTGTTGATTACCTCCTGAAAAATTAGATGTTATTAAGTTTGGAGAATTAGGTCTAACATCATATTCTTGCATAACTTTATTTGAATATTCAGTAATTTCTTTATTGTTCAAAATTGCAGATTTTGAATATGGCTCTTGATCATGATAACCAAAAATTAAATTTTCATGAGCTTTGAAATCACTTATTAAACCCATTCTTTGTCTATCTTCAGGTACATGCGCTAAACCTTTTTCTTTAAGCATTCTTGGGTTTAAGAAATTATTTTGATCAGAAATTTTTTCACCAAATAATTCAATACTTCCAGACTCTACTTTTCTAATCCCTGAAAGTGCTTCTAATAATTCAGTTTGTCCATTACCAGTTACACCAGCAATACCCAGAATTTCTCCTGAACATATTTCTAGGTTTACATCTTTTACACGCGTTACATCTAGATCGTCTTTGACTGAAAGATTATTAACTTTGAATATGGTCTCCCCTTTTTTTATTTCTTTTTTGTCAACTCTAAGTAAGACACTTCTTCCTACCATCATTTCAGCTAGTTGTTCTTTGCTTGTATCTTCAGTTTTTGTATGTCCAACCATTTCGCCTTGACGCATCACTGATACTTCGCTTGTTAAATCCATTATTTCAATTAATTTATGCGTAATTAATACTATGGTTTTGCCTTCATCTTTTAATGAACGAAGAATTTTAAATAATTCATCAACTTCTTGAGGTGTAAGCACTCCTGTTGGCTCATCAAGAATTAAAATTTCTGCTCCTCTGTATAAAGATTTTAATATTTCCACTCTTTGACGAAAACCTACAGATAAATCTGAAATAGTAGCATCAAGATCAATATTAAAATTATAGGTTTGACATAATTTTTCTAAATCTTCTTTTGCCTTTTGTAATTTTTCTCCAAATACTGTTTCACCTTCAAAACCAAGAATAATATTTTCAAGTACAGTAAAATTTTCTACCAACATAAAATGTTGGTGAACCATTCCAATGCCATTTATTATTGAGTCTCTTGGTGATCTTAAATTAATTTCTTTTCCATTAATCTTAATTGAACCCGAATTAGCTTGGTACAGACCAAAGACTATACTCATCAAAGTAGATTTGCCTGCTCCGTTTTCTCCAATTATGCCGTGAATTGTTCCTTTATTTATTTTTAGATTAATATTTTTGTTGGCATGAACATGACCGAATGATTTATTTATATCCGTTAATTCTAAGATAGGTGAGACCATAAATTATTTATTAATCTTTGGTCTCACCAAATTTTTATTTTAGTATCTACTCTTGTGACCAGTCAGCAACAACTAGAGCGCCGCTCGCAATGTCAGCAGCAGCAGCATCTGCGGCAGCAGCCATTTCAGATGTTACCATTCCATCTTCAGTTGCATAACCAACCATACCTTCTGAAAGACCAAGAATATTTATGCCAGATTCAAATCTACCTGACTCAACATTTTTAGCTTGTTCAAAAATTGTTAGATCTAATCTCTTCAACATTGATGTTAACATGTTACCTGGGTGCATCCAGTTTTGATTAGAGTCAACTCCGATACCCATAATGCCTGCATCAGCAGCAGCTTGAAGAACACCAATACCTGTTCCACCAGCAGCCTGGTATACAACATCAGCACCACCATCAATTTGAGCTTTTGTTAATTCTGCACCTTTAGTTGGGTTATTCCATGCTTCGTTTGTAGTTCCAGTCATATTAGCTAAAACATTTATATCTGGATTTACATATTGTGCACCTTGCTCATAACCACCCTGGAATTTTCTAATCAGAGGAATATCCATTCCACCAACGAAACCTATTGTTCCAGTTTTAGATGCCATAGCAGCCATCATTCCAACTAAGAAAGAACCTTCGTGTTCTTTATAACAAGCTTGATAAATATTATTGTTTGGATCATCCAACCAACAAACATCAACTGCAACAAATTTTATATCTGGGTAATCAGCTGAAACTGCTGCAACTGCATCAGCTTGAGCAAATCCCATTCCTACGATCATTGTTGCTCCTCTATCAGCAATCTTACGCATACCCTGCTCGATCTGATTGTCGTTTGCAGATTCAAACTCAATCATACCCCAGCCAAGTTCATTAACAACTCTCTCAGCTGTATTGAATGCTAACTCGTTAAATGATTTGTCAAATTTTCCACCAGAGTCATAAACAACTCCTATCGTGTTTGCGAACGCACTTGAAGAGAAGACAAGAGCGAAAGAAACTGTAAAAATACTTAAAATTTTCTTCATACCAAAAATCCCCCTTAAATATGAATTATAGATATCCCACTGATAACATTTTCTTGAAAAAAAAATGCATTAAAAAATGAGATTATGGGTAAATAATAGGATTTTTTATGGATAACTTCAAGTACCCATATACCTATCACCTGCGTCACCTAAGCCCGGTACAATGAATTTATTTTTATTCAATTTAGCATCAATATTGCAAGTAAATATATGAATGCCTTTTTGCTTTTTTTGAATATTTTTAATACCCTCAGGGGCAGCTAGCAAAGACACCAAAAATATATCTCTAATATTAACACCTTTGTTTTTAATTAAATTGATTGCGGCAATAGAAGAATTACCAGTGGCTAACATTGGATCTAGAATTAACACTTTTTTATTTTTAACTCTTGGAAGTTTAAAGAGGTATTCCACAGGTTCATAAGTTTGTTCGTCGCGGTATAAACCTATGTGACCTTTTTCAGCTTCCGGTAAAAATTTTGCAAACCCCTCAAGTAACCCTAAACCGGCACGTAAAATTGGGACCAAAATTATAGGTTGACCCAAGGCTGTACCACTCATTTTTTTTAGAGGTGTTTCAATTGTTTGTTTTTTAAAGGGAACGTGTTGAAGAACATCAGAAGCAATGAGATAGCTTATTTCATTCATAGTTTGTCTAAAAACAGTATTTGATGTTTTTTTATTTCGTAAAATTGTTAGTTTGTATTGAACGAATGGTGATTTAATTACTGTAATCATATGCGATTACATATATAGAAATCCCACTAAGAGCAATGCGGTTATCAATTTATTTTTTAACATTAGTGTTTTTGTCTAGCTGTACGACTATTGAAGTTGGAAGAGAAGTTGTTAAAGTTGGGACAGTTGTAAAAGACAAAGTTGAGGAAACTATTAAAAAAAAAGAGCCAGAAATTATTGAAGATAAAACTATTGTTGAAGAGCAACAAATTATAACTGAAGAAAAAGAAGAGGAAAAAACTATAGTTAAGGAGCAGCAAAAAATTGCAGAAATAAATTTCATGGGAAAACAACTTGCTGAGATAAAACAAAAGCTGGGACAGCCTCATTTAGCACGATCTGATGGATCAGTGTATATGATGCGATACGATAGTAGTTCATGTAGATTGTTTATCTTCTTTAATATAAACTCAGATATCAAAAGAGTAGAATATTTTGAATTTCGAGATTCCTTAGGTGAGCTTATAAATACAAAGAACTCGATAGAAGAGTGTTACAAAGAATACAAATTTGCTAGCTAATCTCGACAAGCAAGTCTTTTGTTTCCACATTATCACCAGATGCAACATTAATTGATTTGATGGTTCCGCTTTTATCAGCATTAATAGTGGTTTCCATTTTCATGGCTTCGATCACTAGTAACTTATCACCTTTTATCACTTTACTACCCGATTGAACAAATATTTTAGCAACTTGGCCTGGCAAAGGAGATCCGACATGATCTACATTATTATCATCCGCTTTTGCTCTTTGCGTAATATTTTTTGAAAATTCTTTATTTTCTATATCTATTGTTCTTGGTTGTCCGTTAATTTCAAAAAACACAGAGCACTTTCCATTACTATTAACTTCACTTTTCGCTAAGTATCTTAAGATAAGGTTTTTTCCTTTATCAATTTCTATTGTGTATTCTTTATCTTGTTGAGGACCATAGAAAAACAACTCAGTTGATAGAATTGATGTATCACTAAACTCCTTAAAATGATCAACATAATCTTTAAAAACTTTTGGATACATTAAGTAAGACGCTAGATGTGTTTGATTAACTTTCATCCCAATTTCATCTTCCAAATTTTTTGCTTCTTTATCTAAATCAACTGATTCTAAAACTTCTCCAGGTCTTTTTGTTAGAGGTTTTGTGTCACCAAGAACTTTCTTTTGAAGTTCTTTCGGAAAACCTCCATGTGGTATACCAATATCCCCTTTAAAAAATTCTATGACTGAAGCAGGAAAGGAAATTTCTTTTTTTGGATTTAGTACATCTTCTTTGGATAAATCATTAGCAATCATATAAAGCGCCATATCGCCTACAATTTTTGAAGAAGGGGTTACCTTCACAATATCACCAAAAAGTTGGTTTACCTCTGCATATTTATTAGCAACCATTCCCCACTTATCTGTTGTAATTCCCAATGATCTCGCTTGTTCTTTTAAATTCGTAAACTGACCACCAGGCATTTGGTGAAGATACACATCAGAGCTTCCACCTTTGAAATCAGTTTCAAAAGCATGATAATTTTGTCGTACCTGCTCCCAATATAGAGATAATGTTCTTATAGCCTCTTCATCAAGTTTTGGGTCTTGATGATTTTGTTTCATTATAGATACGATTGAACCAAGCGCAGGTTGTGATGTTAATCCACTCATCGAGTCAATTGCAAGATCAACGATATCAACCTTTTCCTCAATAGCAGCAAGAACTGAAGCTGATGAAGTGCCAGATGTATCGTGAGTATGGAAATGAATTGGAAGATCAGTTGTTTGTTTAATTTCGTTAACTAATTTTTTTATAGCATTAGGTTTTGCTAATCCCGCCATATCTTTAATGGTAATAATATGTGCTCCTGCTTTTTCTAAATCTTTAACAAGATCAATATAATATTTTAATGTATATTTTTTCTCATTTGGATCAGTTACATCATTTGTATAACAGATAGTTCCTTCACAAATTTTATTTTGATTTCGGACTTCATTAATTGCAACACGCATATTATCAATTAGGTTTAATGAATCAAAAACTCGGAATACATCAATTCCAGCTTGGGCTGACTGTTGAATGAAGTGTTTAACAACGTTATCTGGATAATTTTTATATCCAACAGCATTAGATCCTCTAAAGAGCATTTGTTTAAGAAGGTTAGGTGCCCTTTTGTTTAATCTTGCTAATCTATCCCAAGGATCTTCTTTTAAAAAACGCATCGATGTATCAAACGTTGCGCCTCCCCAACATTCTAATGAGAATAAGGTACTTAGATTTTCACTATAATATTCAGCGATGTTAACAAGATCATCTGTTCTCATTCTTGTAGCAAGAAGCGATTGGTGTGCGTCACGCATCGTTGTGTCAGTAATTAGGGTATGGGGTGTTTCTTTTATTTTTTTTGCAAATTTTTCTGGACCTAAAGTTTGTAAATCCTTTACATAATTATTTTTTTCACTTTTAATGTTTGAAATAGGAACTTGAACTTCTACAGTCGAATTATTACTGACTCTACCAGATATATCATTGTGTCCATTTACAATTATATTTCCAAGATAAGATACGATTTTTGATGCTCTATCTTTTTGCGGATTATAAGCATAGAGTTCTTTTTTAGTATCAACAAAATTTGTATTGTAGTTTCCTTCAAGGAAGTCTTTATTGTTAATAAGAGACTCAAGAAATACTAAATTTGTTTTAACACCTCTGATTCTAAATTCTCGCAAAGCCCTATCCATTCTTTTTATACAGTCGTCTTGATGCTTTGCCCAAGTTGTTACTTTTACAAGTAAAGAATCATAATACGGTGTGATGATCGAACCTGAAGAAGCATTTGCTGCATCTAGCCTCACTCCAAAACCAGCAGCTGATCGGTAAGTCATTATCTTCCCATAATCTGGCATAAAATTATTAAGCGGATCTTCGGTAGTAACTCTACATTGAATAGCAAATCCATTTAGATGAATTTCTTCTTGTTTAGGAAGAGCTGGGTGACTTCCAATTTTTTGACCTTCTGCAATTTTAATTTGGGCTTTTACAATATCAATACCAGTTACTTCTTCTGTTACTGTATGTTCAACTTGAATTCTTGGGTTAACTTCAATGAAATAAAATTCGCCAGATTTTTTATCAAACAAAAATTCAACAGTTCCTGCACCAAAGTATTTAACTTCTTTTGCAATTTTAATAGCGGCGTTACAAATTTCTTCTCGAGTTTTATTTTCAAGAAAATGTGCAGGTGCTCTTTCAATAATCTTTTGATGCCTTCTTTGAAGAGAACAATCTCTTTCAAAAAGATGTATGATATTTCCGTGTTTGTCACCTAAAATTTGAACTTCAATGTGCGCAGCATCTTCTAAAAATTTTTCTATAAATACTTCATCTTTTCCAAAAGCTTTAAGTGACTCGCTTTGAGCAGTTGTAATTTGATCTATTAATTCATTACTTGATCTAACAACGCGCATTCCTCGACCGCCGCCGCCCCAACTAGCTTTAACAATTACTGGATAACCAATTTTCTCAACTTCTTTTTCAACACTTTTTAAATTTTCTTTTGTTACAAGAACAGACGGAACGGTGCCTACCTTTGCTTCTTCAGCAACTTTTTTAGCCTCTGTTTTATTTCCAAATCTTTTTAGTATTTCTTTACTAGGCCCAATAAATGTTATGTCATTTTTTTCACACTGCTCAGCTAGTTCAGGACTCTCAGATAAAAATCCATAACCTGGATGGATAGCATCAACCTTTGCGTCTTTAGCAATTTTAATAATCGAGTCTATGTCCAAATATGCTTGAATTGGACCTTTGCCTTCACCTACTAAATAACTTTCATCCGTTTTAAATCGGTGAATAGCAAAACGATCTTCTTTAGAATAAATAGCAGCTGTTTTAATACCAGACTCTTCTGCAGCTCTGAATATTCGAATGGCAATTTCACTTCTGTTTGCTGCTAAAATTTTACTAATCTTTTTCATCAAGCCACCATTAAATTAGGATTATTACTTAATATTTTTTCGGGGATGCATCTATATGTTCCTTACTAAATTAGCAAGAGATCAAAGGAATTTAGCCATTTTTTAGGATTTGGAAGCAATTATAAATTGATAATAAAATGCAAATTATAGATTTAATATCTGTGCACATATGTCCCTTTATCAGAAAGGTTATTTTATATTAATGTCAAATTATGAATTCATTAAATGAAAATATAAGACCCTATCAAAGCTGTTCTAAATCAGTCTTTTTAGTTTTAGGAATTATTTTTATAAGTTGGATTTCATTATTCTCTATTTTTCTTATTGTACAAGGTGCATGGCCTGTATCTATATTTCTTGGACTTGAATATCTGATTATTTTTTATTTAATCCGTTTATATTTCAAAGAAAAAAATATTAAGGATGAAATTAACATTAATCAAAAAGAAATATCTATAAGAAAATATAAAGGTGATAAACTTTTATATTCATCTAAATTCAGCACTTATTGGTCTAAAGTTTTTTTTACAAAATTTAAAAATACTTCCAAGTTATCAATTAGAGAATCAGATAAAGAAACTGAGGTAGCAACTTTCTTACATGCAGATTTAAAAGAAGGCTTGTATTTAAGAATTAAAAAACAATTAAATTTCTATTAATTTTTTTTAAAACTTTTGAAAATATTGTTTACGAAATTTTGTTCGTTCCATTCTGATGGCCCTGACCCTATTCTTGTTATTATTAAATCATAAGATGGTATGATATAACATCTATTAGAGTTATATCCTTCTAAAGCATAAGTATCCTTTGGTAAAGATGGCCATCGAACACCGTCTGAATTTATCCAGAACTGATATCCGTATGAAGAATTTAAATTTTGTGATTTTGTAGTTGCAAGATCTATGTAATCTGAACGTAATATTTGAACATTATTCCATTGTCCTTTTTTGAGCATAAAATATCCAAAGCGTGATAGATCTCTAGCTGAAATATGAAGACCAACATGTGACGATGTAAATGGACCAAAATAATTTCCACCTCCGTGAACGTCCCAGCTAGCATTCTCTATACCAATTATTTTAAAAAGTTTTTCATATAAATATTCGTGGATGTTTTTTTTAGTTATTTCGAAAAATATAAATGAAAGCAGAGCAACTGCTGGATCAGAGTAATCCCATTGTTTTCCAGGTTCAGAAGATAAGACGTCAACTGATTTTCCATATCTATTATTACATTTTCCAATAGCAAATTCAAATGGACCGTTTTTAGGTCCAGTCACTAAGCCATAAACATCATTATTTTCTCCTTTTAAACCTGAAGTCATAGACAATAAATGGTGTAAATTTATATTTTTTTTTCTTGAGTCATTTTTTATAAAATCTTTTGGAAGAAAATTGTAGATAGGTGTTTCTAATTTTATATCTAAATTTTTGCTAGATTTATTGTTTTCTATTTCTTCTAAAAGAAACATCCATGCAATTCCAGTGAATGATTTTGTACAAGACCAAATATCAAAACGACTTTGTTGCAATGTCATGAAACTATGATTTTCATAAACTAAATAACCATCTTTAATAATGACTATACTTTGAGGATGGTTTCCAAAAAACAATTGTTGGCGTTTTATTTCTAGTTCAATGAAATTAAAATCAATGTTTGCCATTTTTGATGAGTGATCAGTTGGTATTAGCCTCCAACCACCCTCAATTTCCCTATCTGGAAAGTAAGAAATATCTTTACTCATACATTAATATTTCAAGATAATTATTTTTAGGAAATCAAATCATTCATAGAAAAGAATCCGGTTTTTTTCTTTGATACAAATACTGCAGCATCAATAGCTCCGGTAACAAAAATTGATCTGTTGTTTGCTTTGTGAACTAAATCAACTCTATCATTTTCACCAATAAAGCTTACAGTATGTTCACCTGCAATTTCACCACCTCTTGTAACAGAAAAACCAATGTCACCTTTTTTTCTAGATGATAGTTTTTTTGTACGATCTAAAACTTTTGATTTATTTAATTTAGTTTTTCTTCCTTCAGCAGCATACTCGCCAAGAGATAATGCAGTTCCAGAAGGGGCATCTTTTTTATGTTTATGATGAGTCTCAGCAATTTCAATATCATAATCAGTATCCTTTAGGGCTGATGCTGTTTGTTTTACTAAGTTAAATAGTAAGTTAACGCCCAAACTCATGTTAGAAGACATGAGTATAGGTATTTTTTTTGAATAACTTTTTACTTTCTTTTTTTGTGCGTCTGTCATTCCAGTTGTACCAATAACAACTGCTGTTTTATTTGCAGAGGCGATCTTAAGATTATCTAAAGTAGACTCAGGTGTTGTAAAATCAATGATGACATTTGCTTCTTTGATTAACTGAGCTGCATTAGCTGTAACTAATTTTGCAGAGTGTATACTTGAAACTTTGTTTAAGGGTTTGTTTATATCTTTATGTTTTTTGTGTTCAAAACCACCGACAAATTCTAAATTTTTATTTTGTAAAATTTGTTTCGATATCTCCTGACCCATTCGGCCAAGACAACCTGCAACTGCTATTTTAATTTTTGCCATAAAAACTTCTTATACTTTGGTGATTGTAAGTTGAAAAGAAATTAAGTTAAATCTTCCCAGACTTCTTTTAATTTTGAGAAAAAACCTTGTGATTTTGGACTGTGTTTTTTCGAGGTTCCTCCTTCATTTTCGAACTCTCGCAAAATATCTTTTTGTTTACTATTTAGGTTTACTGGTATTTCAACATTAGCTTGCACATACATATCTCCGCGTCTGCTTTGTCGAAGTATACTCATTCCTTTGCCACGTAATCTAAATTGCGTTTCAGATTGAGTTCCCGCTGGAATATTAAGTCTGGCTTTTTTACCTTCAATAGTTGGAACCTCTATTTCACCGCCTAGAATAGCCGTTGTTACGGAGATTGGTATTTCGCAAAAAAGATTTTCTTCTTCTCTTTCAAAAAGTTTGTCATTTTGAACTTCAACAAAAATATACAGATCGCCATTTCCTGCACCTCTTTCACCAGGCTCTCCTTCACCAGCAATTCTAATTCTTGTACCTGTATCAACACCAGCAGGAATAGTAACTGAAATTGTTTTTTGCTTTTTTATATTCCCAGTTCCAGAACATTTAAGACACGGATTTTTTATACTTGAACCTTCTCCACCACACGTAGGGCATGGTCTTTCAATTGAAAAGAATCCTTGTTGAGACCGAACTTTACCTGCACCACCACAAGTAGAACAGGTACTTGGTCCAGATTTATCTGCACTTCCAGTTGCTGCACATGCATTACAACCAACATAAGTTGGAATTCTTATTTGTGGTTTCTTTCCAGTGAAAGCTTCAAATAGTGAAACGGACATATTATAACGAAGATCACTTCCTCTTTGAGGTCCTCGTCTTCTTGATGATTGTCCTCCAAAACCCCCGCCAAAGAACTCTTCAAAGATATCAGAAAAGCCACCTGCAAAATCTCCAAAGCCTTGAGCTCCACCCATTCCACCTTGTTTGAAAGCGTCATGTCCATATTGATCATAAGCTGATCTTTTTTCTGAATCTTTTAGAACTTCGTAAGCAGCAGCTGCTTCTTTAAATTTTCTTTCAGCAATTTTGTCATCCTTGTTACGATCAGGATGATATTTCATAGCTTGTTTTCTATAAGCTTTTTTTATTTCATCTTCACTGGCATTACGTTGAACACCTAGTATCTCATAGAAATCTTTATCAGCCACATCTCCTCCTTATAAAAATTATGGAGCGTTAATCTTTTTTATCTTCGTCTACTTCTTCAAATTCTGCATCTACAACCTTTTCATCTTTTGTATTATCAGCTGATGGTTCAGCACCAGATGGATCAGGTTGAGGTCCAGCACCTTGAGGGTTTTGTTTATAAATTGCTTCACCCATTTTAAGAGATGACTGAACAAGTGCTTCAGTTTTAGATTTTATAGCTTCTAAATCATCACCGTCTTTTACTTTCTTAAGCTCTTCGATGTCCTCTGTGATTTTATTTCTATCAGCTTCAGGAATTTTGTCTCCGTGCTCTTTTAAGTTCTTTTCAGTTTCATTAATTAAACTATCAGCGTGGTTTCTAGTATCGACAGCTTCTCTTTTCTTTTTATCAGCCTCAGCATTTTCTTCTGCCTCTTTGACCATTTTTTCAATCTCTTCATCTGATAATCCGCCAGAAGCCTGGATTTTAATTTGTTGTTCTTTTCCAGTTGATTTGTCTTTAGCTGAAACATTTACAATACCGTTCGCATCAATATCAAAAGTTACTTCAATTTGTGGCATTCCTCTTGCGGCAGGTGGAATACCTACTAAATCAAACTGACCTAGTAATTTGTTATCAGCAGCCATTTCTCTTTCGCCTTGAAAAACTCTAATAGTTACTGCACTTTGATTATCTTCAGCTGTAGAAAATACTTGGCTCTTCTTTGTTGGGATAGTTGTGTTTTTATCAATTAGTTTTGTGAATACACCACCAAGTGTTTCAATACCAAGTGATAAAGGCGTAACGTCAAGTAGTAGTACATCTTTGACATCGCCTTGTAATACGCCTGCTTGAATAGCAGCACCAGATGCTACAACTTCATCGGGGTTAACACCTTTATTAGGCTCTTTACCAAAGAAGTTTTTTACTATCTCCGTTACTTTAGGCATTCTTGTCATACCACCAACTAAAATTACATCATCGATTTCAGCAGCTTGTAACCCGGCATCTTTAAGTGCCATTTCACAAGGTTTTAAACTTTGGTTTAAAAGTTCGCCTACGATAGCTTCAAGTTTTGCCCTCGATAATTTAATGGTTAAATGTTTAGGACCAGATTGATCAGCTGTTATGAATGGTAAGTTAACTTCTGTTTCAGTTGAACTTGATAGTTCAATTTTTGCTTTCTCAGCAGCCTCTTTCAAACGCTGTAGTGCAAGCTTATCTGAACGTAAATCAATACCATTATCTTTTTTGAATTCGTCAGCAAGGTAATCAATAATTTTAAGATCAAAATCTTCACCACCAAGGTGCGTATCACCATTAGTTGATTTAACTTCAAAAACACCATCGCCTATTTCTAAAATAGAAATATCAAACGTACCTCCACCTAGATCGTAAACAGCAACAGTACCAGTTTTCTTTTTATCTAAACCATATGCTAACGCTGCAGCAGTAGGCTCGTTAATAATTCTTAAGACTTCAAGTCCAGCTATTTTTCCAGCATCTTTTGTTGCTTGTCTTTGAGCATCATTAAAATATGCAGGAACTGTTATAACTGCTTGTGTAACAGCATCCCCTAAATAAGACTCTGCTGTCTCTTTCATTTTTTGTAAGATAAACGCACTAATTTGACTTGGGCTATATTTGTCCCCACGTGCTTCTACCCAAGCATCACCGTTATCACCTTTTACGATTTTATAAGGTACTAATCCACTGTCAGACTTAACAGCTTCATCCTCAAATGTTCTTCCGATTAATCTTTTTATGGCAAATAAAGTATTTTCAGAATTAGTTACTGCTTGTCTTTTAGCTGATTGTCCAACAAGTTTTTCTTTTGTGTCACTAAATGCTACCATTGACGGTGTTGTTCTTCCACCTTCAGAGTTTTCAATTACTTTCGCTTCCTTACCGTCCATTACTGCAACGCAGGAGTTTGTTGTACCTAAATCAATACCGATTACTTTTGCCATATTTTTATCCTTTTAACTTAATTTTTGCCAATCGAGATTGGCTACAATAGATATGGGAAAAAAGTTTTAAAATACAAGGATCTTCATGATTTATATTAAAAAAAACAAGTAATTTAGGGTTTTTTTATGACTTTTCTTTACTCTCATTTTCAGAATTGTCGTCTTCTTTTTCTTCTGCAGGTTCTTCTTTTTTAGCGACTGGTTTTTTGGAAACTCCAACCATTGCAGCTCTTAGTAATCGGTCATGCATTGTATAGCCAGATTGGACTTCCTGTACTACCGTTCCTTCTTCAACATCATTATTTTCAACTTCCATCATTGCTTGATGAAAATTATGATCAAATTTTTGATTTAAAGTTTCAATTTTTTTGACTCCGTGTTTTTCAAGGGTGCTTTTGTATTCTTTAAGCACCATTTTTAAACCATCGATAAGATTTTTTATGCTTTCTGGATGATTTTCATCTTCTGGTAAAGCATCTAGCGCTCTTTCTAGATTATCTCCTGGCGATAGAATATCTCTTGCTAAATTTATGCTACCAAACTTTATCGTTTCAACCTTTTCTCGTTCAAATCTTTTTCTAAGATTTTCCATTTCAGCGAGTAATCGAATTTTTTCTTCTTTTAGTGTTTCTATTTCCTTTTCTAAACTATCTTCTTCTGTATTTTCATCTTCTGTTATCTCTTCTGAATCTGTGTTTTCTTGACTATCATTATTATCTTCTTCGTTTTCAATATTCTCAGAATCAGGCTCTTTAATTTCTTCTTGTTGGTTATCTTCTTCTTTTTTTTCAACCATTAATCAATCACCTTTCCAATAATTTTGGATGTATAATCAACAAGAGGAACTATTTTGGAGTAGTTTAATCTTGTTGGACCAACCACACCTATAGCTCCTATAATTTCTTGATCATTATTTTTATATGGGGCCATTACCATAGAAAGACCAGAGTGTTTAAACAAAAAATTTTTAGATCCAATAAAAATCTGAACACCTTTTGCTTTTCCTGCTGTTTCTAATATATCTACAAAACTAGATTTTTTCTCAATTTCATCAAAAAGATTTCGTATTTGATCTAAATCTTTTGAAACTATTTCATCTTTGAGTAAATTTGATTGTCCATGTAAAAAAATATAAGGATTTTTACTATTAGGTTGAGCTTCTATAATGCCCTGTTGAATTAACTTTGATGAAATTAATTCTAGTTCATTTTGTGAATTTTTTATATCTGTTTGTATTAATCTTTTAATTTGCGAAATATTTTTATTAGTAAACTTTGATGTAAGGTAGTTTGAGGCCTGTATTAATAATGAACTATTATATTTTCCATTATCTTCAATGATGCGATTTTCTACTTCTCCATTCTCATAAGCAAGAATTAGCATTAATTGACTACTATTTAATCTTATAAACTCAACGTGCTTTAAGTTTTTTTGAAATTTTGGGGCGATAACTATTCCTGCATAACTTGATAATCCTGAAATAGCCTTAGACGCAACATCGAGAACCTCTTCATAGGACTTTCCCTTTGTTAAACACTGTTGTTTAATATTTTCTTTATCTATTTTTGAAATTCTTCCAAACTCTAAAAGTCCGTCCACAAAAAACCTCATCCCTTTTTCAGTGGGCATTCTCCCAGCTGATCTGTGTGGGGCGTAAAGTAGTCCTTCTTTTTGTAAGTTTGATAAAATGGATCTAATTGATGCTGAAGAAAGATTTAAGCCTCCCATCTTCATAATTGTTTCTGATCCAGCTGGAGACCCAGTTTTGAGATATGACTCAACTAATTTTTTGAAAATTAATTTCGATCTATCATTAATTTGTGCATATACGTTATCAGACATAAGAATTTTATTTAAAAATAATATTTATCTACTATTATTAAAATTATATGAGAAAAGAAAGATCCTTCAATCAAATGCGTGAAATTTCGTTTGAGAAAAACGTAAATATTCATGCTGATGGTTCGTGTTTAGTAAAATTTGGAAATACTCATGTACTTTGTCTTGCGACAATTGATGAAAAAGTTCCTCATTGGTTAAAGAATACCGGAAAGGGTTGGGTCACAGCAGAATACGGCATGCTGCCAAGGTCTACAAATACAAGAATGGATAGAGAAGCAGCAAAAGGAAAGCAGTCAGGCAGAACACAAGAAATACAAAGATTAATTGGGCGTAGCTTAAGATCTATTGTGGATCTTTCAAACCTTGGAGAACGTCAAATAAAAATAGACTGTGATGTTATTCAAGCAGATGGTGGAACACGAACTGCTTCTATCAGTGGTGGCTTTATTTCTTTATATCTAGCAATAGAAAAGTTGAAGAATAATTATAATCTCCAAAAACCAATTATCAAAAACTTTATAGGCGCAGTATCAACTGGAATAGTAGAAAATAAAGCATTATTGGATCTAGATTATAGAGAAGACTCCGAAGCACAAGTGGATGCAAATTTTGTAATTTGTGATTCAGATGAAATATCTGAAATTCAGGTTACTGGTGAAGAGTTTTTTTTCAATGATGCTCAGTTTACAGAAATGTTTTCACTAGCAAAAATTGGGGTTAAAGAGATAATTTCTAAACAAAAAGAGGCTTTGAAATAAATTGAGGCAATTATTATTTTTCTCAAATAATAAAAATAAAATAACTGAAATTAAAAAAATTTTTAACAAATTTAATCTAGAACTTCTTTCATTAAATAATCTAAATATAAGTTATGAGCCAGAAGAAACTGGTAAGACTTTTGAAGAAAATGCAAAAATTAAATCAGACTATGGATTTAATAAAACTGGCATTCCTTGTTTTGCCGATGACTCAGGAATATGTATTGAAAGCCTTAATTGGAAACCAGGTATTCATTCAAAAAGATTTTTAAATAATTTTAAAAACAAAGAACTTTGTTTTAGAAGTATTTTTAAAAGTATTAAAAATAGTGGCAAACAAAATGCTTATTTTAAAACTTCAATAAGCTTAACAATTAATAAAAATCAAAACATTATTTTTAATGGCAAAATTTATGGAAAAATTTCTGAACAAATTAAGGGTGGTTTTGGTTTTGGTTATGACCCAATATTCATTCCTAAAAATTTTAATAAAACATTAGCTGAGCTAAGCACCAAAGATAAAAATGAAATCAGTCATAGGTCTATAGCAGTAAATAAGTTAATAAACTTTTTATCTAATTAATGACAAAAGAATTTCCATTATTTATCTTTAGTATGTCCAAATTTCTTTCAATCATATTATTTTTAAAATAAAAATTTCCATCAATACCATCAAATTTTTTATTTGGATTGTTTAGTAACTCAATAACATCTCCAAATTTATATTCTTTGGTATAAATGAAGTTTATTAAACCCATCAAATCATATGGTAATGTTGAAATTCTTAAAAACTCTTCTTCATATATTTCCATATAATTATTAATTAAGTTTATTCTCCTTGTTTCAGGAATGCCTGGAAAGATTGCTCCCTGCAATGAGGGTTCATAAAAGAAAGTTTTATCATCTATTACTCCAGTGCCCATAAATTGAACAATATTAGGATCTATATCGTAATATGGGAGAAGAGGCGCAACTTGTAATAGATTTAAACCGTAGTCTGCGATCAGGATATGGGTAAAATCATAGTCGCTAGTAGTTTTAAATCTTTCTAATTTTTTTAACCTTTTTTTTGATTTTTCATCTTTTTTAGAAGATAAAATCTGTTTTTGCCTATTTAATTCATATTTTCTTAACTCATATTTTCCTAGTTCTTTTATTGAATCTCTTACATTAGATAAGTCGTCTTTATACGAGGATCTATTTACTAAGATTGCCGGACTTTCAAAAATTACCTCATCTACATAACTGTTTATTAAATATCCGTATTCATTTTCAGGATAAAGGAGGGCTACTTTTGAACCTTCATTTAAATATAGAAGAAGTTGAGAGAGTTCATTTTTAGGGAAAAAATTCAATAAATAAACGCAATCATTAGCAAGTGTGGATCTAGAGGAAAATGAGAAAAAAATTACATTATAATTGCAGTAATTATTTAAAATTTTTGTATGGTTTGTTTGAACAGGCCCCAAGAATAATCGGCCGGGTGAAAGATTGTTTTCAATAATATTTTTAAGATCTTTTTCGTTTTCGAAAAATTCTATTTGTAAATTAATATTCTTTATTTCTAAGTTATAAATTGCTAACTCATAAGTATTTAAAAATTGTTTTGTTATTTTTTCATCATCATCTTTTGCAAATAAAGCAATAATTGTTTTATCTAGAACAACATCGTCTAGACTCTTATATTGCTTAATTTGTGTATTTTCTTTTTTTTCAATTACTTTTTTTTCACTTATATTATCAACTGATTTATCAGAAATGTTTGTTTCTTGAGTACTTTTTGTATCTTGCTTAGAGAGATTTACTGGGGTACACGAAATAATAAATATAAATATATAAATAATGGATAAAATTATTAATGGTCTTTCAATTGTAGCAACCCCTATTGGAAATTTAGATGACATAACCTATAGAGCCGTAAAAATACTTGGAGAATGTGATATTGTTATTTGTGAAAATCCTAAACATTCACTTAAACTACTAAATAAATTAGGCATTAAAAAGAAATTAATTGCTTTACACGATTATAATGAATACAAAATTATAGATCAGATTAAGGATTTGTTAAAAAATAAAATTTGTGTCCTTATTTCTGATGCAGGATCTCCACTTATTTCAGATCCTGGATATAATTTAGTACAATATTGTATTTCAAATAATATCAAGGTAACCTCTGTACCTGGCCCCTCTTCAATTTTATCGAGTTTGCAGTTATCTGGATTACCAATATCTGAATTTGCTTTTTTTGGTTTTGTTCCAAAATCTAAAAAAAAGATAGAGGATCTTGTTAAGAATATTTTTCAAGAAAAGAAGACTTCTGTATTTTTTGTCTCAAGTCATAAATTGATTCTTTTTCTAGAGTGCCTAGAAAATATTATGCCTGAAAGAAGAATGTCAATATGTAAAGAGCTTACAAAAGTAAATGAATTTGTTTTTAGAGGAACTCCAAACAATGTGAAAAATAAAATACTGGAAAATAAAGAAAATATTAAAGGAGAGTTCGTCGCTGTTATTGATAGACAAACATCAAAAAATCAAGATTTTGACACCATTAGTTTGTATAGCAAAGAGTTAAAAAAGATGGCTACAAAATTTTCTTTGACCGACATCGTCGAAATAGTACATAAATTTACAAAAATTAATAAAAACAAAATTTACAAATGGTTGTTAAAATTAAGAAAATAATTGAAATTTTATTTATTCCAATGTTTTTAATTTTTGCATCTATTAATTATGGATGCTCACCTGCAGGTGTGCTTGCTACAGGTGGAGGCAGTGCAATGGTAGTTGCTGAGGGAGAAAGATCTCTTGGTACTGTAGTAGATGATGCAACCATTAAAGTTAATATTGCCGCTAAATTTTTAAATGCAGGAAACAATCTCTTTGTAAATATAAACACAAGTGTATTAGAGGGTAGAATTTTATTAACAGGTCTTGTTGATAATCAAGAAATTAGAATTGATGCAGTAAGGTTGGTTTGGGAAGTTGAAGGGGTTAAAGAAATCATAAATGAAATAGAAATTGGGAATAGAGCAACACTAAAAGATTATGCTAGTGATTTATGGATTAACACACAAGCAAGAGCTGTTGCAGCTAAAACTGTAGGAATTAAAGCAATTACATTTAATTTTGAAACTATTAACGGTAAAATTTATATAGCGGGAATTTCAGCGCGCCCAGATCTGTTAGATGAGATGATTCTTGCTCTTAAAAATATAAAAGGTGTAAATGAAATTGTTAACTATGTAATTATTAGAGATAAACTATAATTTATCTTAAGCTTCCGATTTTTTCTCCTGCTAAAATATGAATATGAAAATGTGGAACCTCTTGTCCACCATCATCTCCTGAGTTTGTTATCAGCCTATAACCTTTGTTTTCAATATTTAAATTATTTATTACTAGCTGAACACTCTTAAAAAAAGATGTTATATTTTCATTATCTGCATTCTTTAAAAAATCAGAGAAGGAAGTACAGGGAAACTTTGGTATGCCCAAGACATGTATTTTTGCTTGGGGATTAATATCATTAAAAAATAAGCTAAACTCATCTTCGTGAACTTTATCACAATGTATTTCTTTTCTTAGTATTTTTGCAAAAATATTGTTTTCATTATACATTTTTTTTACTTTCTTTTATCAAGTTCTTTATGAATTTCATTAATGGTAATTTTTTTTGATTTTAACAAAACAAGAAGATGATAAATTACATCAACAGCTTCTTCTATTGTTCTTTTTTTTGATCCTTTTAAAAAATCTATAATTAATTCTGAGGATTCCTCTCCAAATTTTTGAGCTATTTTTTTTGGCCCTAACTTTAATAATTTATTGGTATACGAATTTTTTTTTCTTGTTTGTACTCTATTATTTATAATTTCATTTAAGTCTTCAATTTTCATAAAATTTAATCTCTAATGCTTATATCCTTATCTTTTAAGTATTCCTTTACTTCTTTAATGCTAATTTCATTAAAATGAAAGACTGAGGCCGCCAATAATGCATCAGCTTTGCCTTTAACTACACCGTCATAGAAATGATTTAGAGTTCCAACTCCCCCACTAGCTATAACTGGTATCTTTATAAATTCTGATACTTTACCCAGTAGTTCATTATCAAAGCCAGATTTTGTGCCATCCTTGTCCATTGATGTTAAAAGAATTTCCCCAGCTCCTAGCTCTTGAACTTTTTCTATCCAGCTTAAAGCAAGTAAATCAGTTTTTTTAGTCCCACCATGAGAATAAACGAACCAATCATCATTGTGTTTTTTTGCATCAACAGCCACTACGATGCATTGGTTTCCAAAATATTCAGAAGCCTCTTTAATGATATTGGGATTTTTAATTGCTGCAGAATTTATAGAAACTTTGTCGGCGCCAGCTTTAAGTAAGGCCTGTATATTTTCTATTGATGAAATTCCACCGCCAACTGTAAGTGGGATAAAAACCTCGTTTGCAGTTTTTTTAACTACATTGATCATAGTATCTCTATTTTCTAATGATGCGCTAATATCTAAAAAACATATTTCATCAGCCCCATTATCAGAATAGTGTTTTGCTTGTTCAACAGGATCTCCTGCATCAATTAAATTTAAAAAATTGATACCTTTTACAACTCTTCCATCTTTGACGTCCAAACATGGGATAATTCTTATTTTTACCATTTTAGTTTAGAATTTTTTGCGCTTCTACTAAATCAATCTTTCCTTCATAGAAAGATTTACCTGAAATTATTCCTTCGATAT
>CACGTA010000002.1 GCA_902575815.1 uncultured Alphaproteobacteria bacterium
ATATATTATAAGAATTAAAAAAAATACAGAGTTAAAGTTTAGATAAGCAAAAATTATATAAACAGATAGAATTAAAACTGAAAATAATAATCTCAATAAAAAATTATTATAAACCATATTTTCTATTAGTTTTGTAATACTGATCTATAATTGAATTGAATTCATTCTCTGAAAAATCTGGCCACAAAGTATCAGTAAAAAAAAGTTCTGTATAGGTCAAATTGTACATTATAAAATTGCTTAATCTTTTGTACCCTCCAGTTCTTATAAGAATATCAGGATCAGGTATAGAGCCTAAAGAAAACAATTTATCTATATCTTCTTCCTTATCTAAATTTATAATTTCTTTTTCAATGAGAATACGTTTAAATATATTTTTAATTTCATTCTTAAACCCATAATTAAATGCAATATTTAGGTTTAGTTTTTTATTATTACACGATAATTTTTCAATATTATTAAATATTTCTAAAATTTTTTTTGGTAAATTTGTCTTTGTGCCAAAAATTTTAATTCTAACATCTTTTTCTTTTACTAAATCAATAAATGTTTTGGAAAAATTATTATATATTATATCATATATTAGGTTTACAGATGATCGATTAAAATTTTCAGAGGATAAAGCAAAAATAGTTAAATTTGAAATTTTCTTAGTTAAAGAATATGAAACTAAATTTTTTATATTTTCAAAACCTTTAGTATAACCGTATAGGTTTGAATAGTTGTTTTTTTTGGCCCATCTTTTATTTCCATCAAGTATTAGAGCAATATGACTTAAGTTGTTTAACAAACTTATACTTTCAAAATATCAGTTTTTTTTATTTCTAATATTTTGTCAATTTTTTCTATATTATTGTCAGTAATTTTTTGAATTTCATTTAATTTTCTTTTTAATTCATCTTCAGAAAGATTAGATTCTTTTTTTTCATTTTTTGAAATTTCTATGTAATCTCTTCTAATATTTCTTATAGCAATTTTTGAATTTTCAGCAAATTCAGATGCAATTTTTATTATTTCAATCCTTCTTTCTTCACTTAATTTTGGTATTGGAAGCCTAATAAGCTGTCCGTCTGTTTGAGGATTAATACCAAGGTTAGACTCAGTAATTGTATTTTCTATAGATTTAATTAGAGACGCATCCCAAACCTGAAAAGTAATAGTACTAGCATCTTGAATAGATATATTACCAAGTTGATTTAGAGGTGTTTTAGTCCCATAAGCATCAACGAACAAGCTATCAAGCATCGATGGATTTGCTCTTGACGTTCGCAATGAATTTAATTCCTTTTCGAAATGCGCTACAGCAGATCTCATTTTATTTTTAATTTCAATCATATCTAACTTATTTTACTATATGAACCTTTACGATTCAAAACATTAATTAGAGAGTTTTTTTTAAATATATTGGTTACAAATATTGGTATTTTTGTATCTTTTGCTAAACTAATTGCAGTTAAATCCATAACTTTTAAATTTTTATTAATCACTTCATTATAAGTAATATTTTTAATTAATTTAGCATTTTTATTTTTTACCGGATCTTTATTATAAATACCGTTAACCTTTGTTGCCTTAATAATTAATGTACAATCTAATTCTGAAGCTCTTAATGTTGCTGCAGTGTCAGTAGAAAAAAATGGATTTCCAGTTCCAGCTGCAAATATTACAATTCTGTTTTTCTCTAAATGCCTTATTGCTCTTCTTCTAATATATGGTTCGGCAATTTGCGACATAGTAATTGCTGACTGCACTCTTGTGGGCACTCCAATTTTTTCAAGACTACTCTGCAGAGATAATGCATTCATAACAGTAGCTAGCATACCCATATAATCCGAAGTTGACCTATCTATTCCTTCGGAAGCACCTTTAATGCCTCTAAATATATTACCTCCTCCAATAATTAAACAAACTTGATATTTTTTTTTATAAACATTTCTAATTTCATTAGATATTTTATTTATAGTTGAAACATCAATTCCGTAATTAGAAGAACCCATTAGTGACTCACCAGAAATTTTAAGTAATATTCTTTTATTCATTTACAAACTAATTAATTCAAAAGAAATAATTTTGAAATTAGATTTTGAATGTTCATTAATAATTTCTTTAACTGTTTTATTCTGATCTAAAATATATGATTGGTTTAACAGGGTTATTTCGCTAAAATACTTTTTCATTTTACCTTCTAATATTTTATCAACTATATTTGAAGGTTTACCAGAATTTAAAATTAATTCCCTTTGAATTTTTTCTTCATTATTTATTAAATTTTTATCTAAATCATTAATATCTAAAGATTCAGGTTTCATTGCAGCAATATGCATACATAAATTTTTGGATAATGATTCAATATCTGAATTCTTATCAGTAGAGGAATATTCTAGTAAGGAAATTATTTTTCCAATATTTCTTCTGTAACTATTATGTATATAGAACGAATAATCAGTTTTTTTCTTTTCTTTAATAATTAAATCATTTAAGATTAAATTCTCTCCAATTTTTGCAATCATCGAATTAAAATAATCCTGCACGCTTCCATTATCATACTTGAGATTTAGAAATTGTTCTTTATTTAAGTTTGAATTATTTTCTAATACTAAATTACCTAAGTTATCTACAAAATCAAGGAAAGTGTCACTTTTTGCAGCAAAATCAGTTTCACTATTAACTTTTATTAGAACTACAATATCATCATTTGAATATACGCCTACACCTCCTTCTATTGCTGCACGATCACTTTTTTTAGATGCTTTGGCTAATCCTTTTTTTCTAAGAGCTTCTATTGATTTTTCAATATTATTATTATTTTCTTCTAATGATTTTTTACAATCTAAGAAGCCTGCGCCAGTTTTTTCTCTTAATTCTTTAATAAGATTAGTTATGCTTGTCATTATTTTTCATCCTTCATTTTATCATCTGCACTATCTTTATTTTCGTTATCACTAGTTTGATTTTGAAAATTCATAGCATCTTGAATTGTTTCAGAAAAATAATTTTTATATAAGTTAATTGAACGTAGTGCATCATCATTACCAGGTATGATATAATCTATATTTTCAGGATCAGCATTAGTGTCAACTATTGCAACAACAGGTATATTAAGTTTTGTTGCCTCTTTAATTGCTATTTTATCTTTTATAACATCAAAAACTATTAATAGATCTGGTTTCCCATTAAGAGTCTTAATACCACCTATGTTTAGTTCTAGTTTTTGCTTTTCTCTAGAAATATCTAATAATTCTTTTTTTGATAAATTTTTTGATGAATCGTTATCTTTTAAAAATAATTCAATTTCATCTAGGCGTTTAATGGAATTTGATATTGTTTTCCAATTAGTTAAAGTTCCTCCTAGCCATCTTTTATTGACATAAAAGTTATTGTTTAACATTGCTAAATCTTTTACAACATCTGCGCACTGTTTTTTCGTTCCTACAAAAAGTATTTTTCCAGATTTGGAAACAGTTTCGTGAATTTTGGTTAGAGCTGTATTTAATAATTCTAATGTGATTCTTAAATCAAATATATGTATGTTATTTCTAACACCATAAATGTATTCTTTCATCTTAGGATTCCATCTTCGTACATTATGTCCAAAATGAACTCCTGATTCTAGAAGATCTTCAATTTTAACTTCTGGTAAATTCATATTAACTCCCGGTTTTAACCTCCACAGAAATAAAAACACCGGTTTTTTCTGTGTGCTAGATTTAATTTGAAAAATGTATTATTATAATGTGTTAATTTTTCAAGATATTTCTAAAGAATAATCTAAAATTTTTGATTTATTCAAATCATCAAGTTTTTTGTATGATTTAATTGAATATTTATTAAAGTCAAAATTCACTAGTTTCTGATCCACTGAAATGAAAACATCAATAAAAATATCATAATTGCCACTTTCTTTTTTTTCAAAAATATTATCTTTTAATTCATCCATATTTTTAAAATTTGTATAAATATTAAATTTATAATTATTTTTAACAAAAGTTTTCTCTAAAGATTCTATTGATCTTATTATAAAACGTGTATCAGTATTACTTTTGACAATATCAATAATAAATATTAACAAATTTCCCTCTTTTAATAATGGTCGGTATTTATATAAATTTTCACTAAATATGGTTAATTCAAATTGAAAATTAGTTTCTGATACTGTTATAAATGCATATTTTTTTCCATCCTTATTCGATCTTTCTTTAATATCTAAAATAGCGCCACAAACTTTAATAGCACTTGAATCATAGCTTTCTGTATAGTTTTTAAAAGACACAATATTCTCTATTTCAAAAAACTTTTTTGGATAATAATTTAATGGGTGATCAGAAAAATAAAATCCAATAACCTCTAATTCGTTTGATAAAATTTCTACATTCTTCCATTGTTCATATTTTTGATAGAATAAATTTTTATCTTCAAAAGAAATTTCATTTTCTTCAAAGAGCATGTCTTGATTAGTATGTTTATCTCCTCCAAATAGTTCAACAAATTTTGTTACATTATTAAATAATTTCGATCTGTTAGCATCAATACTATCAAAAGCGCCTGCTTGAATAAGTTTTTCGAGTTGTCTTTTGTTTATTACCTCCTTGGAAACTCTATTCATAAAATCAATGATACTTTTAAATTTGCCATTTTTATTTCTTTCATCAACCATGCTTGAAATTGATTTTAGACCTACACCTTTAATTGCTGCTAATCCAAATCTTATTGATTTTAAGTTGTCATTTATTTCAATAGAAAATAAAGGATCAGAAAAATTTATATCTGGCTTTAAAAAATTGATATTTAATCTTTCTATTTCTTGTTTAAGTAAAATAATTTTTTCTGTTCTATCTATAGAATAGTTTAAAGTTGCTGTAAGAAATTCGTGAGGAAAGTTTGCTTTTAAATAAGCTGTTTGATAAGATATTAAAGCATATGCTGCTGCATGACTTTTATTAAAACCATACCCTGCAAATTTATCAACTAAATCAAATATTTTTGAAGCTTCTTTTTTATCAATATTATTTTGAACTGCACCTTCTATAAATCTTGTTTTTTGCATATCCATTTCTTTTTGAATTTTTTTTCCCATTGCTCTTCTTAATAAATCTGCTTCTCCTAAAGAATAATTTGATAAAACTTGTGCAATCTGCATTACTTGTTCTTGATAAACAATAATTCCATAAGTTTCTTTTAAGACGTCTTCTAACATAGAATGAAGATATTTGATTTCTTCACGTCCATGTTTTCTATTACAAAAAGAAGGAATATTATCCATTGGCCCAGGTCTAAACAAAGCAACTACAGCAATTATTTCTTCAAATCTATCAGGTTGCAATTGGCGAAGAACGCTACCCATACCATTACTTTCTAATTGGAATATTCCTACTGTATCGCCCTTACTTAATTGATCATAGGTTTTTTTATCATTAAGGGGAATTTCATTTATTAAAAAATCTTTATTTTCTTTAACTATTAATTTTATGCAATCATCGATAATGGATAATGTAGTTAAACCAAGAAAATCAAATTTTATTAATCCTGCCTCTTCAACATATTTCATTGAAAATTGTGTAGCATTCGTATTAGTATTTTGATCTTTATATAAAGGAACTACTTTAGATAACTTTTCATGACCAATTACAACTCCAGCAGCATGAGTTGATGCGTGTCTATGAGTACCCTCAATTTTAAGACTGACATCAATAATATTTGAAATTCTTTCATCACTGCTTATCCTTTCTTGCAAACTTCTTTCAGATTTAATAGACTCACTTAAAGAAAGTGGATTTGAAGGATTAAAAGGTATTAATTTAGCGAAGGAATCTACTTCTCCATAAGGAACTTCTAAAACCCTACCAATATCTCTTACCGCAGCTCTTGATGCTAGAGTACCAAATGTAATTATATGAGCAACACATTCACTTCCATATTTATTATTTACATATTCAATAACTTCATCTCTTCTAGTTTGACAAAAATCTATGTCAAAATCTGGCATTGACACTCTTTCTGGATTTAAGAATCTTTCAAATAATAATTCATATTCTAATGGATCTAAATCAGTAATCCCTAAACACCAAGCTACTAAACTACCTGCACCTGATCCTCTTCCGGGGCCAACAGGAATGAATTGTTCTTTAGCCCAATTAACAAAATCTGCTACAATTAAAAAGTATCCAGCAAAACCCATTCTAATAATTATTTCATTTTCATATTTCAATCTATCACTATAAATTTGTATATTCTTAATATTCTTTTCTTTTATTTTTTTTTCAAGTCCCAGTTCTGATGATTTTAATAAAAAATCTTCTGCTGATAAATTTAAATCATTTTTAAATTCAGGTAATTGTGGTTTTGTTGATTCAGGAAAATAATTACAAGATAGAGAAATATTTAAATTATTTTGTATTATCTCAGGAATATCTTCAAAATTTGAATACATTTCTTCATTTGACTTAAAATAAATATTTTCATTTGAAGTATTTCTTTGAGAATTATTAATTGTAGATTTTTGAGCAATACATAGTAATGCATCATGAGCTGAATAATCGTCTTTATTTGCATACTTAATATTATTTGAACCAATGAGGGGTATATCAAATTCCTTTGATAAATTAATAAATTCTTTCTCAAATACATCTATATTTTGATCATTTATTCTTTGAATTTCAAAAAGAAAATTTTGCTTAAAAACTTTTTTAAAATTACCTATTAATTGAATGATATCTTTTTTTTTGTTTTCTTTATTTAATAAAAGTAGAGGATTAAATTCACCACCTATATAACAGAATAAACCTTCAGAAAATTTCTCTAATTGTGAAAAGTATATACCAACATTATTTTCTTCATTAAGATGAGAAAGTGAACTTAATTCTAACAGATTTGTATACCCAATTTCATTTTTAACTAAAAATGTAACTTGGGAAATTTGATTATTTACAATAATATCTAATAGATTTATTGAAGTTCCAATTATAGGCTGAATGTTATTTTTTACACATTCTTTTGAAAATTCAAATACTCCAAACATATTATTATTATCTGTAATGGCGATTGCAGGCATGTTGTTTTTTTTAGCAAGATCAACTAAATTAGTAATTTTTAGCGTACTTTCAGATAAAGAATATGAAGATAAAGAACGTAAATGAATAAAAGGATTATTCATTTGTCAAATGTATTTCCTTATTTTTAAAATAATAAATTTCATCAGCTAATAAAGAATAAGTTTTGTTATGAGTAACATATACTAAAGTTTTATTATTTTGTTCGATATAATTTATAAAAAATTTAAAAATATTGTTAGCAGTATCTTCATCAAGATTGCCAGTCATCTCATCAGCTAAAATTAAATCTGGATCATTTACCAAAGATCTAGCAATAGCGACTCTTTGTTGCTCTCCTCCTGATAATTTTAAAGGTTTGTAATTTATTCTTTCATCTAAACCGAATTCAATAAGTAGTTTTTTAGAAATTTCATAACTTTTCTTTTCATTTTTATTAATTAATAATGGTAGCATAACATTCTCGATCACAGTGAGTTCAGGAACCAGATGAAAAAATTGATGAATAAAACCAATGGATAATCCTCTAATTTTATTCGTTTCATCTTTAGGGCACAAAGAAATATCTTTATTCTTAAAATAAAATTTTCCATTATATTCTGAGTCAAGTAAACCAATAATATTGAGAAAAGTTGTTTTGCCTGAACCTGAAGGCCCAACAATTGAAACTTTAGTGTTTTGCTTTAATTTAAAATTTAAATTTTTAATTATCTCAATTTTTGAATTATTTTCATTTGTATAATTTTTACAAAGATTGGTAATCTCTAATAAATATTTATTATTCACTTCTTAAACTTTTAACAGGATCTATTCTAGCTGAACTTAGAGCTGGAAAAATAGTTGATATAATTGATATGATTATTGCTACACAAAGTACGTAAACTACCTCATTTACACTAATTTTAGAAGGTAAAGATGATAAATAATAAACTTCTTCAGAAAACAATTTTGTTCCAAGTAAATATTCTAAAAAACTTTGAATTGATTTAATATTTATTGTGAAAAGAATTCCAATTATTAATCCTATTAAAGATCCTATTAAACCAATTGAGATTCCAATAGTAAAAAATATTTTTATAATACTTTTATTACTCATCCCAATAGTTTTCAAAATACCAATATCTTTGTTTTTTTCTTTTACAAATATAATTAATCCTGAAATTATATTTAATGATGCAACTAAGATAATTAAAGAAAGAATAATAAACATAACATTCTTTTCCACCTTAAGTGCATTTATTAAAGTTTTGTTTTGATCCTTCCAAGATATTGAATAAAAATTTAATAAAAGATTAGATGTTTCTAAATCTACTTTATTTTTAAATAATTCAATTTCATTAGGAGATGATGAAAAGAATTCAATTTTGTTATATATATCTTCATCATATAAGAGTAATTTTCTAACAAGTTCTGAAGATAAAAAAATTAAGTTTGAATCATATTCATATAAACCTAGATCAAATACACCTACTACCTCCAATGTTTTAAATCTTGGAATATTTCCTAATATTGTTTTATCAGTCTTTGGAATTGCAATTTTAACCTTATCACCCACACTTAAATTCATTTCGTTCGCTAAAGAGTCTCCAATTAATATTTCACTTTTTGGATTTTGAATTAATGCGCCCATATTTATTGAATTAAACAAATAATGATTTTTATCATATACGTCATAGCCTTTGATCATAACACCTTTTGAGTTATTTGATTTTATAATTAATCCATTTGTTTCAATAGATTTGTAGTGTTGGTAAAAAAAAGAATTATCAATATTCAATATGAGTTCATCAGCTTGCTTATTTGTTATCATATTATCAAAACTATAAATATTAAGGTGTGAATTAAGTCCAATTATTCTGTTAGTTAGATCAATTCTAAAACCATTCATAACAGACATTACTATAATAATTGCTGCTACTCCTAAACTAATACCTACTATTGAAAACCAAGCGAAAATAGACACATAGCCATCAGATTTCTTAGAAAATAAAAACCTAAAAATCAGTAATCGTTCTGATTTAGAAATCATCTATTTTTTTAACTTATTATTAATAAAATCAATTACACTACCGGATGAAATTTTTTCACTTTCATTATTTTGGCGATTTTTTATTTCTACTAAATTATCCTTTAAATCTCTTTTGCCAATAATAATTTGATATGGTGTCCCAATTAACTCATTATCAGATAATTTTTTTCCTATACTGCAGATTCTATCATCTAAAATGACTTCAATATTATTTTTCATAAAATATTCATAATATTCTAATGATTTTGTGGCACAATCTTGATCTTCTGGCATTAAATTAACTATGGAAACCTTAAATGGAGCAACCTCTAGAGGCCATCTAATTCCTTTTTCATCATGATAAGCTTCTATAATTGCACCCACAAGCCTTGAAACACCAATTCCATATGATCCCATATGCACTGGAACATTTTTGCCACTTTTATCTTGAACAAATGCATTTAATTTCTCAGAATATTTTGTTCCAAAATAAAATATGTGGCCCACTTCAATACCCTTAGAAATTTTTAAATCTTCATTTGAAATTGGGCAATTTTTTTCATCATGTTGATCATCAACTGCAGCATAAAATGACTGCAACTCATTTGAGTCTATAGTTTCAAGGTTAAGTGTTTCTAATTTTTTATCATAATAAAGTGTACTTTCACCAGTCTTAGCAAGTATTTGAAATTCATGACTTAAGTTACCTCCAATTGGTCCTGTTTCTGCTCTTAAAGAAATTGGTGTTAAACCCATTCTAATAAAAGTTTTTATGTATGCTTTAAACATATTATCATAAGATTTTTTTGCTTCACTTTCATCAAGATCAAATGAATAATTATCCTTCATTAAAAATTCTCTTCCTCGCATTACTCCAAACCTAGGCCTAACTTCATCTCGGAATTTCCATTGAATATGATAAAGATTTTTTGGAAGATCTTTGTAAGAATTTATATGTGATTGAAATATATCTGTAATTAATTCTTCATTTGTTGGACCGTAAAGCATTTCCCTTCCACTTCTATCTGTAATCCTTAACATTTCTTTTCCATAATCATCGTATCTTCCTGATTTAATCCATAAATCAGAAGATTGAATCGTAGGCATAAGCAGTTCTACTGCTCCTGCATTATTTTGTTCCTCTCTGACAATCTGTTCAATTTTTTTTAATACAAGTAGACCTAGAGGTAACCACGAATAAATACCGGCACTAGATTGTTTAATCATGCCAGCTCTGATCATTAATTTATGTGAAATTATTTCAGCATCTGATGGTGCATCTTTAATAGTGGGAAGAAAAAAATTAGAATATTTCATTTATTAAATATATTTGATAAATCAAATCCAAATAAAATCAAAAAAAATAAAATTAAAGCTGATATTAATGAAGTTGCTATAAATTTTATTAGAAGATATGGCTTACTGGGAGCACTTTTTGCATGTCCAGATTCTACTTTTTGGGGTACTTTTATCTTAATCGGTAGGATTATGAAAAATAAAATCCACCAAACAAGGATAAAAATTAGAACATGAGTAAATAGTGCCATTAAGATCGTATTAAATGAACTTCAATTTCTGGTTTTTTTTGAATTGAATTTTTTATAATCTTTCTAAAACTACTTTTAACTAAGTCAGATACTATAAGATCTGATGATTTTTGATCTTTGTTAAGTTTTGTATAGTTTTCTATAAAAAGTATTTTAAAATCATTTTTAATATTTTCTTCATCTATTCCCGGCAATCCTTTTAAAGTAAGTAACATATTTTTATTAATTGAATAGTCATCATCATTGATAATTAAAGAAATTAAAACTAGACCCTCAAATGAATATTTCCTTCTCTCTTTAATAAAAGCAGATTCAGAGTCGTAAAGATTTTTACCCTCAACAATTAACTTTCCAGTTTCAAATTTTTCTACAATTTTAGGTTCACCTGGTGCAATTTTGAGACATTTTCCATTTTCTAAAATTTTAGTAAATGGTACTTGAGATGAGTAAGATAATTGTTTATGTGCCTCTAGATGCATAGGTTCACCATGCACGGGAATAGATAAGTAAGGTTTTGTCCAATTATACATTTGTTTTATTTCATCTGCATAACCATGACCTGAAACATGTACTAAATCATCATCAGCAGTTACTATCTCAACTCTTTGTCTAATAAGTAAGTTCTTTAAATTATTTATTGATTTTTCATTACCAGGAATATCTCTAGAGCTAAAAATTACTACATCTTCAGGCTCTAAATGTAAATGTTGATGAGAATTATAAGCTATTCTGAAAAGCGCAGATCTTTTTTCACCCTGACTTCCAGTACAAATTATGACTAAATTTTCTCTTGGTATATAAGATGCTTCATCTTCACTGATAAAAATTTCATCATCTGCAACATAACCACATTTTCTTGCTACTTCGATATTTTTTTTCATACTCCTACCAACAAGAGCGACCTTTCTTTTATTTTTTTTTGCTGCTTGAATAATATTTTTCATTCGTGCAATATTTGAAGAAAAACAGGTAACAACAATTCTATTTGAAAATCTTGAAAATATACTTTTCAATTCATCTCTAACATCACTTTCAGATTCTGATTTACCGGGCACATTTGCGTTAGTAGAGTCACCTATTAAGGCAAGTAATCCATCATTACCTAATTTTTCAAATTTTTCTTTTGAAAATGAGTCTCCTAAAGTAGGTGAATGATCTATTTTCCAATCAGCAGTATGAAGTAATGATCCATATGTTGTTTTAATTACTATTGCAGTTGGTTCAGGAATTGAGTGTGTAGTTGGAATAAAACTTATATCAAAATTATTGAGTATTAATTTCTTGTCTAGATTAATCTCTTTTAAAGTAAATCCTTCTACTTTATTGAATTCTTTTAACCTATTTTCGATAAGAAATTTTGCAAATTTACTAGCATATACAGGACATTTAATTTTATTTGCTAAGAACGCAACAGCTCCTGCATGATCTTCATGACCATGGCTGATAATAATAGCCTCGAGATTATCTTCTAAACTTTCAATTTGATCTATTTTTGGTACCAATAAATCTACACCAGGAAACTTTTCATCTGCAAATGAAAGACCTAAATCTATCATTATCCATTTTCCATCACATCCGTAAAGATAACAATTTGCACCTATTTCTCCAATACCTCCAAGAGATAAAAAATGTAATCCTTCATTAAAATCATTTAGTTGTAAATTATTACTCATAAAAATGTTTATTACCGATTTCTTTTATTCCTTCTAATGTCAAATGTTCCATATATATAGGTTTATAAATAATTTTATCCCTAAATATTTTACCTAGACCACCCGTAATATAGACTTTGGGCTTAAAGTTATTCTCCTTAAAAATTTGCTTTAATATGCCATTAATTGCATGCAAATAACCAAAATAGAAACCTGATTGAATAGAAGCTGATGTATTATTATTAACAATTTTATTTGATTTTGAGATTTTTGAAGTTTTTATTAACTCAGCATTTTTTAAAAGTGTTTCCATTGAAAGATTTATTCCTGGAAAAATTAATCCACCTAAATATTGATTATTTTTAATAACATCAAAAGTAGTAGCTGTACCAAAGTCGAGAATTATACAGTCTTTGATTTTCTTACTATATACATAGGCATAGTTTGCTATTCGATCACTTCCAATTTGATTTAAATTATAATTGATACTATTTTTAAATGATATTTTTTTGGGATTAATTACATAAAATTTGAATTTATTCTTTTGAAAAATATTTTTAAAAATTAAATTTAAAGAAGGTACAACAGAGGACAAGATACAAAATCTATCTTTAAGATTATTAATCAACTTTTTGTTAGATTCAAAAAATTTATTTATATCTTTTTTTGTAATATTGATTTTTTTTTCTGTTTTTAATCTAATAGTTTTAATTAATTTATTTTTTGTATAAAAACCTATTACTATATTTGTATTACCTGCATCTATAACAATCATTAAATTATTCTAGCATTATATATATTTTCAAAATTAATATTATTTTTTAAAGTGATTGAACCATCTGGGTTAAGATTATGAAATATTCCTCGTTTTACATTTTGTTCATCAATTTTTAAATTAATATTGCTTCCTAAATATAATAATCTACTTTTATATTCAGTCATAATTTTTTCATGATTATTTAGTAGTTGTTTAAAATTGTTAAAATACTCTTCCATAATTTCATATACAAAATAAAAATTGTTAATTTCTTTATTGTATTTATTAATATTTGTTGTTGGATAATTTTCAATTTTTGGAGAAGATACTATATTAACTCCAAAACCAGTATTTATATACTTATCGCTTTTGATACTAAATATTTCAGAAATTATTCCAGAAATTTTTTCTTTATTAATTAAAATATCATTTGGCCATTTAATTTGAGTTTTAACATTACAAATATTTTCAATCACAGAACAGATCATATTAGTAATAAAAGCATTATTTAAAAAATGATTTTCTATTGGCAATATATTTTTAGATAAAATAGAAATATAGACATTATTTTTTGGACTTTCCCAAGTTGTTCCCCTTCTTCCAAATCCTTTTTTTTGTTCATTTGCCATCAAACATATATTTCTATTATAAATAAGTTTTTTAACTTCTGACATTGTAGAGTCTACAGTTTCAATAAAATGAAAATCAAAATTGTTTTTATCTAATAGATTTTTAATTTTATCTAATGACATTAATCAAATGGTCAAACTTGCAGATATATTAATCAATAAAGACGGGTAAAATATAAAACAAATAATTACAAATAAACTTAAGGATAAAATAATTTTTGATTGAAAAGAAATTTGAAAATTAATTATTCCTTCACTTTTAATTTCATCAAAATACATTATCTTAATAATTCTTAAATAATAAAAAGCAGAAATTACACTAGCTAGGACACCAAGAACTGAAAGTACATATAATTCTTGTTCAATTGCTGCTATGAAAACATAAAACTTTCCAAAAAATCCTATAAATGGGGGGATACCAGCCATAGATAGCATTATTATTGAAATAGAAAGACTAACGATTGGATTACTTTTACTTAATCCTTTTAAATCACTTATATTAATTAAATATTCATTTTTAACTTTTAATGAAAGTAAAATAGCAAAAATAGCAACATTCATTATCATGTATGAAAACATGTAAATTGATGCTGCTTTAATTCCATCATCATTTGCAGCAACTAAAGCGATTAAGATATAACCTATATGTCCGATAGAACTATAAGCTAATAATCTTTTAATATTTGACTGTGCTATAGCCGCTATAGCTCCAAGAAACATTGAGGCTATTGATAAAAATAAAATTATTTGACTCCATTCTAAGTAAAAATTTTCAAACGGAACTAAGCAAAAACGATAAATTAAAGCTACTGCAGCAATCTTAGGAACAATAGCAAAAAAACCTGTAATTGAGTTTGGGGCTCCTTCATAAACATCGGGAGTCCACATATGGAAAGGTACGGCTGAAACCTTAAAAGCCAAGCCTACCATCACAAATACAAGCCCAAATATTAAACCTAAATTTAAATTTTCATACTTTGATAAATAGAAACTTATATCATCAAAATTCATTGAACCAGTAAATCCATAAATTAAGGAGAAACCATACAAAAGTATACCAGAGGATAATGCTCCTAAAATAAAGTATTTTACACCTGACTCAGCTGATGAGATTGAATCTCTTTTTATTGCTGCAGCAACATATAGAGATAAACTTTGTAGTTCTATTGCTAGATACATGGACATAAGATTATTTGAAGCAATCATTAACATCATCCCAAGTGTTGAAAATAATAATAAAATAGGAATTTCAAAATTTTTTAGCTTAATGCCTAAGAAATAATCTTTAGAAATGATGATACTAGCTATAGATCCTAATAAAGCTAAAATTTTAAAAAAATTTATAAAAGAAGAGTGGCTAAATAAACTTTTATAATTTGCAAAATTTGATTCATTATCATAGTAAACAAGCAAAATTGTCAATAATAAAACGAAAACTGCTAGATTGGAAGTTTGTCTAAATGCATTCTTTTTTAAAAAAAGGCCAAAAAGTAAGCAAACAAAAGAAGAGCATGCTAAAAAAATTTCAGGTATAAAAAAAATATTGTAAATATTATTTAGCATTGGCTATTTCATAGTTTGTTATAATTAGTTCAAGTGATAATCTCATAGGATCTAAAAATAGATTTGGGAATATACCTAGTAATATTACTGAAATTGCTAAAGGAATTAATATGATTTTCTCTCTTGTGTTTATATCTAAAATATCTGCAAGTTTATTATTAGATATGGTGCCAAAAATAATTCTTTTATAAAGGTATAGCATGTAAACAGCGGATAATATTATTCCAAAAGCCGCGCCAATAACAACATAACTTGAAAATTTAAATGCGCCAACAATTACTAAAAATTCTCCAATAAAACCACTAGTCCCAGGTAATCCGACTGATCCCAGCATAAAAATCATGAATACTGTTGCATAAAGTGGCATTCTTTGAACTAATCCTCCATAAAATTCAATTTCTCTAGTATGCATTCGATCATAAATAACACCAACGCATAAAAATAAAGCTGCTGAAACTAGTCCATGACTAATCATTTGCATCATTGCTCCTTCTAAACCTTGTTGATTCACTAAGAAAATTCCAATTGTTACAATTCCCATATGAGCAACAGATGAATATGCAATTAGTTTTTTAATATCAGTTTGTGCTAGTGCTACTAAGGAAGTGTATACTATGGCAACTATACTTAATGTCATAATTAAAGGAATAAAAAACTCTGTTGCTTCTGGGAGCATGCCTAAAGAGAAACGGATAAAACCATATCCACCCATTTTTAAAAGTACTCCGGCTAAAATAACAGATCCAGCTGTTGGAGCTTCAACATGGGCATCAGGCAACCATGTATGAAACGGCCACATAGGAATTTTAACTGCAAAGGAAGCAAAGAAGGCGAGCCATAGAAACAATTGAGTATTATAGGAAAAATAATTACCTTGTAAGAATTCAATACTCATTGAACTTGTATTTCTATACATCACAATAATAGCAATCAACATGAGTACTGACCCCAAAAGAGTATAGAGAAAGAATTTAAAAGAAGCATAGATTCTTCTATTACCTCCCCATATACCTATGATTAGATACATTGGTATTAATACTGCTTCAAAAAAAATATAAAATAAAAGTATGTCTATAGAAGCAAACATTCCAATCATTACAGTCTCTAAAAATAAAAAAGAAAGCATGTATTCCTTGACTCTTTTTTTTATATTACTCCAACTAGCTAAAATACAAAGTGGGGTCAAAAATGTACTTAGTAAAATCATAAAAAGTGAGATACCGTCAACTCCAACATGGTAGAAGAAATTAAAATCATCAAACCATCTAAATTTTTCTTCATATTGATAAGACGGATTGGAATAATCAAATTGTAACCAGAGTATTAAACTTAAAATAAATGTTCCTAATGTTGCTAGCAAAGCAGCCCACTTAATATTAATTGATGTTAATTCATCTTCTTTAATAAAAAGAATAATTAAAGCACCAATTAAAGGTAAAAAAATTATTACTGATACTAATGGCCAGTCAATCATTTAGTAATATAAAAACCATGTTAAAATTATTACTAAGCCTCCAAGCATAGCAAAAGCATAATGAAACAAATACCCTGATTGAAACAAACTTACATAAGATGAAGATTTTGAAATAATCCAGGAGACCCCGTTTGGTCCTAAACCATCAATAGTTTTTTCATCCCCTCTTTTCCAGAAAAAGTTTGCTAATTTGAAAAAAGTTAAAACAAATACTTTATGATATAGCTCATCCACATACCATTTATTTTTAGAAAGAGAATATAAAGGATCTAAGTTATAAGAAAGATTTTTTGCTCTGTTTAAATTATTTGAATATATCAACACACAGACAAGGATTCCAATTGCAACAGCAGATTTTGATATTAGTGATTGCGTAAGAGGAAGATATTTATGAGAACTTTCTGTTAGTAATATTGCATTATCCCAAAATTCTTTTTTGTAATATCCAATAAAATAATCAGCAAAGAATATTCCAGAAAAAATAGAACCAGTTGCAAGAATAAATAATGGAACTGTCATCACTAAAGGTGATTCATGGGCGTGATCATATGTTTTACTATTTGATCTATTTTCACCATGAAATGTTAGGAATAATAATCTCCATGAATAAAAAGCAGTAAGTAAAGCAGTTAAAATACCTACTAAATATGCAAAGTATGCTATTCCATTTGAAGCATAGAAAGCATTTTCTAAAATACTTTCTTTTGAATAGTAACCAGATAGATATGGGAAACCAATAATTGCAAGAGATCCAATCCACATCATTGTAGCAGTAAAAGGTATTTTTTTATAAAGTCCCCCCATTTTTCTCATATCCTGTTCATGATGCATTGCGTGAATTACAGAACCTGCAGAAAGAAATAGAAGAGCTTTAAAAAAGGCATGGGTTGTTAAGTGAAATATTGATGCATTATAAGCTCCTACACCTGCTGCAAAAAACATATATCCTAATTGACTGCATGTTGAATATGCAATAACTCTTTTAATATCATTTTGCGTTAAGGCTATAGAGGCAGCAAAAATAGCTGTGGCCGCACCAATAAAAGTAATGAATAAATTTGTAAATGTAGCAAATTCATAAAGAGGACTCATTCTTGCAACTAAGAATACACCAGCTGTTACCATTGTTGCAGCATGTATTAGTGCAGATACAGGAGTAGGCCCCTCCATAGCATCTGGCAACCAGGTGTGTAAACCTAGTTGGGCAGATTTACCCATTGCACCTATGAATAAAAGAAAACATAAAAAATCTAAAGTTGGAAAACTAAATGAAAGAAATTGAATTTGATGATCACTAAATTGATCCACTTGTAAAAATATACTGTCGAAACTTACTGTGCCAAATATATAAAAAATTCCAGCAATTCCAATTGCGTATCCAAAATCTCCAACTCTGTTTACAACAAATGCTTTTATAGCAGCTTTATTTGCTGAATCTTTATAGTGCCAAAAACCAATTAATAAATATGAGGCTAGCCCAACACCTTCCCAACCAAAAAACATTTGCAGCAAGTTATTACTTGATACAAGAACAAGCATAAAAAAAGTAAATAAGCTTAGATAACCCATAAATCTTATTTTTGATGGATCTTCTTCCATATAACCTATTGAATATAAATGAACACAAGCAGAAACAGTCGTAACCACAATGAACATCACAGCAGTTAAAGTGTCTAATCTAATTGACCAATCAGCAATAAAGTTTCCAGAAGTTATCCAGTTAAGGATAAAGATTATTTCAGTTTCCTTATTATTAATAAACTGAATAAATATTATCCAAGAAAATAAAGTACAAAGAAAAAGGATTGAAGTTGTTGATATTTGATAAACCCTATAGTTAAACTGTTTACCTAGTAAAAAACAAAAAAGAAAACCAAGTAGAGGTAAAAATATAATTGAGGTTGCCATCTACTATCCCTTAAGCTGATTAATTTTATTTACTTCTATTGATCCTAAATTTCTAAAAAATACTACAAGTATGGCGAGTCCAATTGCTGCTTCAGCTGCTGCAACTGTAAGTGTAAGCATTGCGAAGATTTGCCCTGAAATATCATTAATATACGCTGAGAAAGCAATAAAATTAATATTTACTGACAACAAGATGAGTTCTATAGACATTAAAATTATAATTAAGTTTTTCTTATTTAAAAATATTCCTAAAACACCTAAGGTAAAAATAATTGCGCCAAGAAAAAGATAGTGCTCAAGAGTAATCATTAATTAAATTCCTTCGCCTATTTTTACTTTTTTCTTTTCTATAGCTGTTGATGCATCAACTGTATTTTGAGAATCTATATTTTGCCTTTTAACGCCACCTTTATCTCTTAATGTAAGTGTAATAGAGCCAATCATTGCAACTAATAAAATTATCCCACATATTTGAAATAAATAAAAATATTCAGTGTAGAGTATTTGCCCAATCATTTTTGTATTCTCCAATTCACTAACTATAGGTTGTAATGGTATTTGATTGTTGTAAATATTAGACGACCTATCAGTTAAAAAAAGTATTCCAAGTTCAATTACTAGAACTATCCCTAATAATGCTCCAAAAGGTAAATATTGCAAAAAACCTTCTCTCAACTTTACAAAATTTATATCAAGCATCATTACAACAAATAGAAAAAGGACTGCAACAGCACCAACATATACAACGACAAGGATCATTGCCAAAAATTCAGCACCTAATAAAACAAAGAGTCCTGATGCGTTAACAAAGCTTAAAATTAAAAACAAAACTGAATGAACTGGATTTTTTGCGCTTATAACCATTAGAGCAGAAAGAACTGCAACAGATGAAAAAAGATAAAATGTTAATGAATAAAGAACCATTCCTATCTGTATTTTCTATCGAGATGAATATTTTGAGCAATTTCTTGCTCCCATCTATCTCCATTTTCTAAAAGTTTATCTTTATTATAAATTAATTCTTCTCTCGTTTCAGTGGCAAATTCAAAATTTGGTCCTTCGACTATTGCATCAACTGGGCAAGATTCTTGACATAAACCACAGTAAATACATTTAGTCATATCTATATCATATCTTGTTGTTCTTCTGCTTCCATCCTCTCTTGGCTCTGCTTCAATTGTAATTGCCTGAGCAGGACATACTGCTTCACAAAGCTTACATGCTATACATCTTTCTTCCCCACTTGGATATCTTCTCAGAGCATGTTCACCCCTAAAACGTGGGCTTAATGGACCTTTTTCATGAGGATAATTTATTGTAACTTTAGATTTAAATATGTATTTGAAAGTTAAAAATAGTCCTTGAAATAATTCAAATAAAGTAAAAGATTTGATAAGTTTATACATATTAATTTGGCAGCATGTCAAAATATACTAAAAAACCAGAAGTTGCCACAACCCAAAACAAAGAAAATGGTAGAAAAACTTTCCATCCAAGTCTCATTAACTGATCATATCTATATCTTGGGAAAGTTCCTCTAACCCAAATAAATAAAAATAATATAAATATTACTTTCAAAGTAAACCAGATTACTCCAGGAACAACATTTAATGGGTATACATCAAATGGAGGAAGCCATCCGCCTAAAAAAAGAATGACAGTCATAGAAGACATTAAAATCATACTCGCGTATTCACCTAAAAAAAATAATACAAATGAAGCAGATGAATATTCAGTAAAAAATCCTGCAACAAGTGTTGATTCATCTTCAGGAAGATCAAAAGGTAATCTATTTGTTTCAGCTAACGCAGAAATAAAAAAAATAATGAACATAGGTAATAATGGAATTGCAAACCATACAGTCTGCTGAGCTAAAACTATCTTTGATAAATTTAAAGAACCTACACATAATAGTACTGTAATTATTACAAATCCAATTGATACTTCATATGAAACCATTTGAGCAGCTGATCTTAATGCTCCTAGAAAAGGATATTGAGAGTTACTAGCCCAACCAGCCATAATTATTCCGTATACTCCAAGAGATGATACTGCAAACAGATACATGATACCTACGTTAATATCAGAGACTACCCATCCTGGAGCAAAAGGTATTACTGCCCAACCTGCTAAGCTAAGTACCATTGTTATTATGGGTGCTAAAATAAAAACAATTTTATTTGATCCACTAGGTATAATATTTTCTTTAGTAATAAGTTTTAATGCATCAGCAAAGCTTTGTAATATACCAAAAGGCCCTACTATATTTGGACCTCTTCTTAATTGAATTAATGCTAAAACTTTTCTTTCAGCATAAACTAAAAAAGCTACAGATATTAAAACTGGCACAACAACAGCAAGTATTTGGGCAATGATTATTAACCCTGTAATTAATATATCATAAGTCATCTAATTATTATGCTGCCTTATTTAAAATATCTTTAGTACATTTTGCCATTGTTTCAGAAGATCTAGAAATAGAATCATTCATATAAAAATTTTCAATGTTATATTTAATTTTAATATTCTCAATTTTATTATTTTTAGCAAAAGTTATTTCGCCAATAGAATTAACTTCATTTAAGAGAGCAAATTGACCATAGGTACTTGTAAGCTCATTTCGAAGCTCCCCAAGATTATTAAAATTTAAATTTTTTTCAAATAAATCACTTAAAACTCTAAAAATTTTCCACTCCTCTTTTGCTTCACCTATTGGATTATGACACTTAGTTGTTTGAATAACTCTACCTTCTATATTCATATAAGTAGAACTTTTCTCAGTATATGCAGGGGTTGGTAAAATTATATCAGCTATAGATGCTGAAACATCTCCATGATGACCAAGATAAACAACAAAAGCATTTTCAAATGTTGAAATATTTATCTCATCTAACCCCATTAAGAAAACTACAGGCTTTGTTTTATCAATATGTTTTTTTAATTGTTTATTGTAATCATTATCAAATTTTTTATTATAAAATTTCAAATCTAATGCTCCTACTCTAGAAATATCTTGGTTAAGAATATTTAATGGATTTGTATTTTTATTTTTTTGAATTTTTTTCGCAATTAATCCTGCAGTTTCTAATATTTTTTTTCCATGATCATTATTTATTGCTGAAGTACCTAATATTATAAGTGGGTTTTTTGCAGATTTTAAAACTTTATTGAATTCAGATTTATTATTAGATAATTTATTAAGGTAATCTAAAGAATCAGATAAATGATGATAATCGTAAGTCAGATCTAATTTAGGACCTATAAGACCAATTTTGCAATTATTTTCAATATATGCCTTTCTAATTCTAGCGTTTAGTACCGCTGCTTCCCATCTAGGATTTGATCCGATTAAAAGAATAGCATCAGCCTTTTCAATTTCTTGAATTGTTGAATTAAATTTATAACTAGAAGATGAATTATCGATAATTTGTGTATTATCAAATCTGCAATCATAGTTTTTTGATTTTAGTGAATTGCTAAATTTTTGTGCGGAATAGATAGTTTCAATATCGGTAAACTTACCAGATAGGAATACAGTATTTTCTTTACCTCTTTTTGTAATTTCTTTTTTTATTAATTCAAATGCATTATCCCATGAAGATTTTTGGAGTTTTTTATTTGATTTAGTATATACATTATCCAATCTCTGACTTGAGAGTCCATCAACTGCAAATCTAGATTTATCACTTATCCATTCTTCATTGGTTTCTTCATTTATTCTAGGAAGAGCTCTTAAAACTTTTTTTCCTCTTGTATCAATCCTTATACTTGAGCCTACACCATCAAACACATCAAATGTTTCTGTCTTGGTTAGCTCCCATGGTCTAGATTTAAATGCATATGGTTTACTTGTTAAAGCACCTACAGGACATAAATCAATTACATTTCCAGATAACTCTGACTCAATAGTTTTTTCTAAGTACGTCGTGATCTCAGCATTTTCACCTCTGCCAAGTAATCCTATATCATCAACACCCGCAACTTCTGTAGAAAACCTTACGCATCTTGTACAATGTATACATCTTGTCATAATTGTTTTGACAAGTGGTCCCATATTTTTATTTTGAACTGCTCTTTTATTTTCTTCATATCTAGTTTTATCAAAACCATAATACATCGCTTGATCTTGAAGATCACATTCTCCTCCTTGATCACAAATAGGGCAATCCAATGGATGATTAATGAGAAGAAACTCCATTACACCTTTTCGAGCTTTTTTAACTGTTTCTGTTTTTGTTTTTATAACCATTCCATCTGCAGCTGGCATGGCACATGATGCAATAGGTTTTGGAGCTTTTTCCATTTCTACTAAACACATTCTACAGTTTCCTGCTATTGAGAGTTTTTCATGATAACAAAATCTTGGAATTTCAGTTCCTGCTTGTTCACAAGCTTGCATTACGGTCATGCCGTTTTCAAATTCGTATTCTTTATTATCAATTGTTATCTTTGGCACTAGGCTACCCTTCTGTTTCTTTCTTCAATTCTTTTTTCAATTTCTGGTCTAAAGTGTCTAAACAAACCTTGAATAGGCCAAGCAGCAGCATCACCTAAGGCACAAATAGTATGACCTTCAATTTGCTTAGTCACATCTAAAATTTTATCAATATCTTGATGTTCAACATTTCCATGAACCATTTTTTCCATCATTCTGTACATCCATCCAGTACCTTCTCTGCAAGGTGTACATTGACCACAACTTTCATGCTTATAAAAATGTGATAATCTGGCTATTGCTTCCACAATGTCTGTTGATTTATTCATTACAATAACAGCCGCAGTGCCTAATCCACTTTGCACTTCTTTTAGACTATCAAAATCCATTTTAACAGTATCACAAATAGACTTAGGTAATAAAGGCACACTTGCACCTCCAGGAATTACAGCTAATAAATTTTCCCAACCACCAATTACACCACCTGCATGTTTTTCAATAAGTTCTTTTAATGGTATCCCCATTTCCTCTTCTACATTGCATGGGTTATTAACATGTCCTGAAATACTAAAAATTTTTGTACCAGTATTGTTGACACTTCCTAAATCAGCGAACCATTTTGAACTACGTCTTAAAATAGTTGGCGAGACAGCGATTGTTTCAACATTTGTAACTGTTGTTGGACATCCATATAAACCTGCACCAGCAGGAAATGGAGGCTTTAATCGGGGCTGACCTTTTTTACCCTCTAAACTTTCAAGTAAAGCAGTTTCTTCACCACAAATATATGCTCCTGCTCCTCTGTGAAGATAAATATCAAAATCCCACCCTGTACCGCACGCATTTTTACCAATTAAATTGTTTTCGTAGGCTTCATCTATTGCTTTTTGTAAATTAGAAGATTCAGAATAATATTCACCCCTTATATAAATATAACAAGTATGTGCATGCATTGCAAAGGCAGCAACTAAACAACCTTCTAAAAGAAGATGTGGGTCGTTTCTCATAATCTCTCGATCTTTACATGTACCTGGCTCTGACTCATCTGCATTAACAACTAGGTAATGATCTTTTCCAGAGTCTTTTGGCATAAATGACCACTTAAGTCCCGCAGGGAAACCTGCTCCTCCCCTTCCTCTTAATTGACTATTTTTAATTTCCTCAACAATTTTTTCGCTACCCATTTTAATAAGTTCTTTAGTATTTGACCAAATACCTCTTTTTTTGGCACCTTCTAATTTCCAGTCTTCAAAACCGTATAAATTTTTAAAAATTTTATCTTTTTCCTTAAGCATCAAATTTTCTTTCAGGTTGTGATGATTTTCTACCAATTTGTGAACCTACTTTTATTGATTTATTATCTTTTAAATCTTGAAGTATTTTTTTAAAACTCTCTTCATCTAAATCTTCGTAATAATCATCATTGATCTGGACCATAGGAGCATTGCAACATGCACCTAAGCATTCAACTTCAACAACTGTGAATATTTCATCGTCACTTGTCTCGCCTATATTAGTTTCGCAAACTTCTTGTGCAACTTTAGACAGTTTATCACTCCCTCTTAACCAACAAGGTGTCGTTCTACAAATTTGGACAAAATTTTTACCAATAGGTTCTAAATTAAACATCGAATAAAAAGTGGCAACTTCCAACACTCTTATATAAGACATACTTAGAGTTTCAGCTACTTTTTCCATTGAGTTTTTACTTAGCCATCCATTATTTTGTCTTTGCGCTAAATCAAGTAAAGGGATAACTGCGCTTTGAATACGGTTTGATGGATATTTTTTTATTATTTCAGAAATTTTTTTAAAATTTTCTGATGACCATTCAAAATTATCATTAATTTTTTTATATACTTTATTATTTGTACCAGGATGATGCATTATCTATCTATCTCTCCAAAAACAATATCTAAGCTACCTAGTATAGCGGCTATGTCTGCCATTAAGTGACCTTTAGATAAATGATCCAATGTTTGAAGGTGTGCAAAACCTGGTGCTCTTATTTTGCATCTATATGGTTTACTAGATCCGTCAGAAACAAGGTAAACGCCAAATTCACCTTTTGGAGCTTCTACTGCACTATAAACTTGACCAGCTGGAACACGGTAACCTTCGGTGAAAAGTTTAAAATGATGTATTAAAGCTTCCATTGATTTTTTCATTTGATTTCTTTTAGGAGGTGTAATTTTATTATCTTCAATTGATATTGGACCTGGTTTGATTTTATTTAAACATTGGTTAATAATACTGATGCTTTGTCTCATTTCTTCTATGCGTACCAAATATCGATCAAAACAATCACCTTTTTTTCCAACAGGAACTTCAAAATCAACTTGATCATAGGCGTCATAAGGTTGAGACCTTCTTAAATCCCATGCTACTCCTGTGCTTCTTAACACAGGACCCGAACACCCCCATTCAATTGCCTCTGACTTTGAAATTATTCCTATATCAACTGATCTTTGTCTTAATATTCTATTATTTGTCAGCAAGCTTTCAAGATCATCAATAAATATTGGAAAAGTTTTAAAATGCTCAAATAATTTTTCTTCCATTCCTTCTGGCATATCCTGATGAACGCCACCAGGCCTAAAATAGGCTGCATGAAATCTTGCCCCAGATACAGCTTCATGAAATTCTAAAAGCTTTTCCCTTTCTTCAAAACACCATAAAAATGGTGTCACTGCACCAATGTCAGCTGCATAAGCAGGTATATTTAATAAATGATTTAGTATTCTTGTAATTTCAGCAAAAATAACACGAATATATTTAGCTCTTTCAGGGACATTAATACCTAAGAGGTTTTCAGTTGCTAGTGCAAAAGCGTGTTCTTGGCACATTGGCGAAACATAATCAAGTCTATCAAAATAAGGAACTGCCTGAAGATAAGTTTTATATTCAATTAATTTTTCTGTTCCCCTATGCAACAATCCAATATGTGGTTCCGCTCTTTGAACTACTTCACCTTCCAACTCAACTACTAAACGTAAAACACCATGCGCCGCTGGATGTTGGGGGCCAAAGTTAATTGTAGTTGTATTAAGCTCTACTTCTTTCATTTAATTGTCATCACTAGATTTCTCATCACCAAAAAGTTTGTTTTCCATTCCTTCCCAAGGAGATTCACTATCAAAATTTCTAAATTCTTGAGTTAACTTAACAGGCTCATATATTACTTTTTTTTCAAGGTCGTCATAGCGAACTTCTGTGTGTCCTGTTAAAGGAAAATCTTTGCGCAATGGATAACCTTCAAAATTGTAATCAGTCATTATCCTTCTTAAATCAGGATGGTTGATGAATTCTATTCCAAATAAATCATAGCATTCTCTTTCATACCAATCCGCAGATTTGTGAATATTAGTTATTGATTCTATTTTTTCATTTTCTTTAATAAAAGTTTTAAGAATAATTTTTTTATTTTTTGTTAAACTTTGCAAAATATAAATCAAATCAAATCTAAATTCTCTTGAAGGATAGTCAACAGCTGTAATATCTAATAATTGATTAAAATTAAGCTCAGTCTTATCTTTTAATTCGTTAAAAATTTTTATAATATTATTTTTTTCAAATTCTATTTCTAGCAAATTATTATTCTCTAAAATATTATTTATTCCATCTATTTTAGTAAGAATTTTAATCATATAAAATTATCTTTTAAATTTATTTTCTCTTCTAATTTTTTTCTGAAGTTGCAATATGCCGTATACTAATGCTTCTGCTGTTGGAGGGCATCCTGGTACGTAAACATCAACGGGAACTATCCTATCACACCCTCTAACTACTGAATACGAATAGTGATAATATCCACCACCGTTTGCGCATGAACCCATTGATATTACCCACCGAGGTTCAGGCATCTGATCATAAACCTTCCTTAAAGCTGGAGCCATTTTATTCGTTAGTGTTCCAGCAACAATCATTACATCAGATTGTCTAGGGCTACCTCTTGGTATGACTCCATAACGATCTAGATCATATCTTGCCATGTAAGAATGTATCATTTCAACTCCACAACATGCCAACCCAAATGTCATTGGCCACAAAGAACCAGTTCTAGCCCATGTAAGAATTTTATCGTAGCTAGCAACTAAAAAACCTTTAGAGGATAATTCTGTATTTAGAGTATCATCAACAAATTTTTTTGAATCATCTACTCCCATTCTAGAGCTCCTTTTTTCCATTCATAAATGAAACCTATTGTCAAAACTGTTAAGAATATCATCATTGACCAAAAACCAAACAAACCAATTTTACCTAATGTTATTGCCCATGGAAATAAGAAGGCAACTTCTAAATCAAAAATTATAAATAGAATTGCTACTAAATAAAATCTTACATCAAATCTTCCACGAGCATCGTCAAATGCTTCAAATCCACATTCATAGGCTGATAATTTTTCTTGGTCCGGTTGAGAATCTCCTACTACAAATGATAATAAAGTCATTCCAATGGCCAATGCCAATGCTATAAAAATAAAAATTAAGATAGGTAAATATTCAAGTAGAAACGCTGACACTATAATCTCACAATTAAATTAGTAATGTATTTAACGATTTATTCAACAATAACAACGTGTCTAGTTGCGACTTTAGTACACAAAAAAACACTATAATAAGTGGCGCGAGAGACGGGATTCGAACCCGCGGCCTCTGCCGTGACAGGGCAGCGTTCTAACCAGCTGAACTACTCCCGCGCATGGTGGGTGTTGAGAGACTTGAACTCCCGACCCTCTCGGTGTAAACGAGATGCTCTACCAACTGAGCTAAACACCCAAATAAAAGCGGCTGTTAAATTTATTTAACAGCCGGCGCAAGAAAAAAATAATTAATTATTTACTGAATCTTTTAAAGCTTTTCCTACAGTAAACTTAGGTCTTTTAGATGCTGGTATTTGAATTGATTCACCTGTTCTAGGGTTTCTGCCAGTAGTTGCTTTTCTATGGCTCACACTAAAATTACCAAACCCAACAATACTAACCTTTTCATCTCTTTTTAAAGAATTGGTTATAGCATCTAAGAAACTTTCAATTGCTCTAGTTGCGTCAGATTTTGATAGTCCTGCTGAAGATGCTACAGAAGCGATAAGATCATTTTTGTTCACTTTTAATCTCCTTTAATAAAATTTAATTGATAATTGTCTGTTTTCCCAACAAGTCAACATTATTATAAAAATTTTCCCAGAAATAAAGGAATTTAACAATAAAACGGCTAAATTATTAGATTATTTACAAACAAATATTAATGAGTACTGGTTGTATTTTGATTATTTTTTAATTGAGATTCGGTCAAATTTAAGGGTATTATTGATTTTGTTAAAGTGTGCTCAAGAATTGAAAACGCATCAGAAACAGGAATTATCTTAATTCCTTTAATAACTTCTTTATCAAACTCTGAAACTTCTCTGAAATTTTCTTGAGGTATAAGTATTTTTTTAATTCCGGCTCTACTTGCTGCATAAATCTTTTCTTTTAAACCTCCAATTGGAAGTACTCTACCTCGTAATGTAATTTCTCCTGTCATGGCCACATCTCTTTTAATCTTATTATTTGTTAATGAAGATACCAATGAGTTAAAAATAGCTATACCTGCACTTGGACCGTCCTTTGGAGTAGCTCCCTCAGGTACATGTATATGAATATCATAAGTTTCAAAATCCTTTGGATTTATTCCTAAACTTAGTGATTTAGACTTTACATATGACGTAGCTGCTTGAATTGATTCTTTCATAACATCACCTAATTTACCAGTAATAGTCAATTTTCCTTTCCCTAAAGATAAAATAACCTCAACCGATAAAATTTCTCCACCCACCTCCGTCCATGCTAAGCCATTAGTAACACCAACCAAATTCTTTTTTTCAATTTCACTTGATCTAAATTTAGCAATACCAAGAAGATCTTGTAGTGATTTCTCGTTTAAGTTAATTTTTTTTATTTTTGTGGTTTCTAATTTTTTTACTGTTTTTCTACAAACTTTGGAAATTTCTTTTTCAAGATTTCTTACTCCGGCTTCTTTTGTATAATTTCTAATAATTGAGTTTAAAACTTTTGTATTAAATGAGATCTCGGATTTTTTTATTCCATGATTTTTTACCTGCTTAGGAACTAAGTATCTTTTTGCAATTTGGTTTTTTTCTTTCTCAGTGTAACCAGGTATTCTTATAACTTCCATTCTGTCTAGAAGAGCAGGTGGAATATTAAGTGTATTGGCGGTACAGACGAACATTACATCTGAAAGATCATAGTCAAGTTCCAAATAGTGATCATTGAATTTGCTATTCTGCTCAGGATCTAATACCTCCAAAAGTGCTGAAGAGGGGTCGCCCCTCCAATCAGAGCCAAGTTTATCAATTTCATCTAACAAAATTAGTGGATTAGAGGATTTTGATTTTTTCATTGCTTGGATAAATCTACCTGGCATAGATCCAATATATGTTTTTCTGTGACCTCTAATTTCTGCTTCATCTCTCACACCACCTAAGGACATTCTAACAAAACTTCTTCCAGTGGAATTTGCTATAGATTTACCTAGTGAAGTTTTACCAACTCCTGGCGGTCCTACCAAACATAATATTGGACCTTTAAGTTTGTCTGTTCTTTTTTGAACGGCTAAATATTCAAGAATTCGTTCTTTAACTTTTTCCAATCCATAGTGATCTTTTTCTAAAATTGATGATGCTTTATTAATATTTTTGGAAATTTGATCTGGATTATTCCATGGTATTGACATTACCCAATCTAAATAATTTCGTATAACTGTTGCTTCAGCTGACATCGGACTCATGTTTTTTAATTTTTTAATTTCTGATATGCATTTATCATTAGCTTCTTTAGAAAGGTTAAGCAGGTTTATTTTCTTTTCTAATTCTGCGATCTCATCCAAATCTTCATTTTCACCAAGTTCTTTTTGGATGGCTTTCATTTGCTCATTTAGATAGTATTCTTTTTGTGTTTTCTCCATTTGTCTTTTGACACGACCTTTAATTTTTTTCTCTACTTGAAATGAATCAATTTCAGATACTAAATAGCCATATACTTTATTGAGTCTATCTTCAGTATTTAAAATTTCTAAAACTTCTTGTTTTTGAGCTAAAGAGATTGAAATATTAGATACAATTATGTCAACTATTTTGTCAGCATCATTTAATGATTTGACATTATTAATCACATCTATTGAAACCTTTTTATTTATTTTTTGAAACTCAACAAATTGTTCAATGATAAGTTTTTGTAAGACTTTTATATTTGTTTTTCTTTTTGTTTTTTGATTAATCTCAATAATTGAAGCTGTAATAAATTCTTTATTAAAATTAATTTTTGAGACTTTAGCTCTTTGAATACCTTCTACTAAGACTTTAAGAGTGCCATCAGGTAACTTTAATAGCTGTATTACTTTAGCAATTGTCCCAACTGAATATAAATTTTCTTTGTTAGGATTATCGACTTTAGAATTTTTTTGAGAAAGTAAAAATATTTTTTTATCTCCAATCATTACATGATTGAGGGCTTTCACTGATTGCTCTCTTCCAACAAAGAGAGGTGCGACCATATTTGGGAATACGACAATATCTCTAAGAGGAAGAACTGGAATTATACTTTTAGCCATTTATTATAAATGTTCATATAATCTTGAAATTCAAGAGTTGTTTGACATTAATTTTTGATTACTTTCTTTATTTGAATAAATCAATATTGGATCTGAATTTCTTTTAATTACCTCTTTATTTATGACAACTTTGTATAAATTTTTTTGATCAGGGACCTTGTACATTATATCCATTAGTGCATCTTCAATAATAGACCTTAAACCTCTAGCTCCTGTATTATGTGAAACAGCTAATTTAGCAATTTCCTCTAATGCATCCTGTTTTATTTCTAATTTAACTCCATCCATTTTTAAAAGTGATTCAAATTGTTTGACAATAGCATTTTTTGGCTGTGTCATTATTCTAATTAGCATTTCCTCATTTAATTCACTTAAAGTTGTAATTACTGGAAGCCTGCCAATAAATTCAGGGATCATTCCAAATTTAAGTAGATCCTGATTTTCTAATTTTTTTAGAGAGTTCCCTATAGTTTTCTTAGGTTCTATATCTAGTTTAGAATTAAAACCTATAGCAGTTCCTTTAAGTCTATAATTTATAATATCCTCTAATCCTGAAAATGCACCTCCACATATAAAAAGAATATTTGATGTATCTACTTGCAGAAATTCTTGTTGGGGATGTTTTCTTCCTCCTTGTGGTGGTACACTTGCTATTGTTCCTTCCATAATTTTAAGTAATGCTTGTTGAACACCTTCACCAGAAACATCTCTCGTAATTGAAGGATTATCACTTTTTCTTCCAATTTTATCAATCTCATCAATATAAACTATACCTTTTTGTGCTCTTTCAACATTATAATCAGATGCTTGTAATAGTTTTAGAATTATATTTTCTACATCCTCTCCAACATATCCCGCTTCTGTTAAACTTGTTGCATCAGCGACAGTAAAAGGAACATCTAATATTTTAGCTAATGTTTGTGCTAAAAGTGTCTTACCTGTTCCAGTTGGACCAACAAGAAGAATATTTGACTTAGATATTTCGACATTATCATTTTCAGAATTTGAAGATAGTCTTTTGTAATGATTATACACTGCAACTGATAAAATTTTTTTAGAATCTTTTTGACCGATCACATAATCGTTTAAAAATTTATTAATTTCAGATGGTTTGGGTATCTCTTTTTTAACTTTAAATTTATTATTCTTATTATCCTCTTTTATAATATCCATACATAATTCAACACACTCATCACATACAAAAACTGTAGGGCCCGCGATTAATTTCTTTACCTCCTTTTGGTTTTTGCCACAAAAGGAGCAAAATAAAGAATCTTGATCATTTTTCTTTGTCATTATTTTCTTCCTTTAACTACTTTGTCTATTAAACCAAATTTAATTGCTTCTTCAGCAGAGAAATATTTATCTCTTTCCATGATACTTGAAATTTCCGATAATTTCTTTCCTGTATGTTTTGAGTAAATTTCATTTAGTTTCAATTTGGTTTTTTTTATTTCATTAGTTTGTATTTCAATATCTGTAACCTGTCCTTGCATACCGCCACTAGGTTGATGAACCATAATTCTTGAGTTTGGAAGAGAAAATCTCATTCCTTTTTCACCTGCAGTTAAAAGAAGGGATCCTGCAGAAGCAGCTTGTCCAATACAAATAGTCATAATTTTAGAAGAAACATATTGCATAGTATCATAAATTGCCAACCCTGACCAAACAATACCACCCGGAGAATTAATATAAAAAGAAATTTCTTTTTTTGGATTCTCAGATTCTAAAAATAAAATCTGGGCACAAATTAGACTTGCAACGTTATCATCAATTGGTCCTGTTAAAAAAATTATTCTTTCTTTTAACAATCTTGAATAAATATCATACGATCTTTCACCTCTTGATGATTGCTCAACAACCATTGGAATTAAGTTATTTGTAATATTATCTATCGGATCTTTCATTATTTTGTATCTTTAATATCAAATGTTTTAACTTCAAGTTTTTTATATTCATCTTCATTTAATTTTATAACATTTGTTTTAGATTTGGAAATAATTGAATCTATTACTTTTTGCTCAATAAGAGGTGCTCGAATTGTATCAAGTGATGATGGATTTTTTTCAAAATATTCCATAATCTGCTTTTCTTGGCCAGGGTATTGCCTAGTATACTCCATTATTCCTTTGTTAATTTCTTCTTCAGATACAACAACTTTTTCTTCTGAAGCAATATGTTGCATTAATAAACCAAGTTTAACTCTTCTTTCTGAAATTTTTTTATATCTTTTTTTAAGATCTTCCTCTTTTAATAGCTTATCATCCTCATCTAAACTATCATCTTTTTTAGCTTGCTCTAAACGATTCCATATTTGATTAAAATCATCTTCCAGCACTCCATCCGGTAATTCAAATTTGTAATTATTGTCTAAAAGATCCATCAATTCTTTTTTTTCTATTTGTTTTATGCCTTGCTCATATTGAGTTTTGATATTACTAACTAAGAAATTTCTGAGATCTTTTTCTGTTTTGAAACCATTCTTATCTAAAAGTTCTTTTGTAAGTTCAAATTTAATTTTTTCTTCAATTGAAATTATTTCAAAATTAAAAGGTGTTATTTTAAATTTATCATCTTTAAGAATTTTAGATAAGTTGATTTTTAATTCAATTTTTTCTCCAGCTTTTACTTTTCTTTCTATCAACTCTTTGTTTAAACCTGGAAGTATTCCATCATCAAAACCCAGATCAATAGGAAAATTTTTTTGAGATTTTAAATATTCTGGAAGGTCTTCTTGTGAAGACTCAAAATTTACAATTACCTTATCAGTATTTTTAACCTGTCGAGAACTTTCAATTTTTTTAAAGTTTTTTTGTGAGGCAATAAAATTTTTAAACTGTTCTTCCTCGGCTTTTTTACCTAATTTAATTTCATACTTATTAATTTTAAAATCTTTAAAATCTTTAAGTTTAATTTCAGGTTTTAAATCAAATTTTAAGGTTATAGTTATAGGCTTATTTTTTTCATAGTGACTAAGCTCAACCTTAGGAGATCTAAAAAGAGAAAACTTTTTTTCATCAATTAATTTTTTTGTATTTGTATCTATTACTTTTTGAATTACTTCATTTAAAACATTATCTTCATATTTTTTTTTAACAATATTGAGTGGAGCTTTACCTTTTCTAAAACCAGGAATATTTACAGTAGGCAGTATTTGATTTATTTTTTTTTCTACTTCAATATCAATTTCCTCATAAGGGATTTCTAATGAGTATTCCTTATAAAGTTTTTTTGACTTTAATTCTTTTGTATTCATATTTTATCAAACATAATGGTAGGCCGGAAAGGACTTGAACCTTCACACCTCGCGGCACTAGAACCTAAATCTAGCGTGTCTACCAATTCCACCACCGGCCCTATTATTATTAAGCCTTTTATGTACAATAAATTAAAAAACAATAGAGAAAATTAACTAATTACTAATTGGGGCGAACGATGGGATTCGAACCCACGGCATCAGGCACCACAAGCCTGCGCTCTAACCAACTGAGCTACGTTCGCCATATAACTTAATTAAAAGTTTAATTTTTATATTAAATCGCTATATCAAAAATATGGAAGTTTCAAAAAGAATATTTAATTTAGAAACAGAAACAGCTTTCTCTATTCTTGCTAAAGCTAATAATCTTGCTGCTAAAGGTAGAGATATTATTAATTTAGGAATAGGACAACCCGATTTTCCTACGCCATTAAATATTCAGGAAGCTGCTATTAAAGCAATTAAAGATGGTCATCATGGTTATACTCCATCAAATGGGATACCTGAATTACGAGAATCAATTTCAGAACTAGTATTTAAAAAATATAAATCAAATATTAATCCAGAAAATGTTTTAATAACTCCAGGAGGTAAGCCTGTAATTTTTATTTCAGCATTATTGTTAGGCAATGAAGATAGAGAAATTATTTTTCCTGATCCAGGTTTTCCAATTTATAGATCTATGATTAAATACAGTGGTGCAAAAGCTGTACCATTAAAGCTTTCTGAAAAAGATAACTTCGAAATTAATACTGAACAATTAAAAGAATTAATTTCTGATAAAACAAGTTTGATAATTATAAATAATCCAAACAATCCAACAGGATCGTATATGAATAAGAAAAAAATTACTGATCTTGTTAATTTATTAGAGCAGTACCCAAAGGTCTCCATTTTAAGTGATGAAATTTATAGTAATATTATTTTTAATAACGAACAAATGCCATCATTACTAGAATACGAAAGCATAAAAGATAGATTAATAGTTCTTGAAGGATGGAGCAAAACATATTGTATGACTGGATGGAGATTAGGCTGGAGTATATGGCCAGAAAATTTAATTGAACATGCTAATAAAATATGTGTTAATTACAATTCCTGCGCTACCTCAATTTCGCAATATGCAGGTTTAGAAGCAATAAAAGGTTCTCAAAAAGAAATAACAAAAATTGTTAGTGAATTTCAAAAAAGAAAAGAGTACGTTTTTAATGAATTGAATAAATTAGAAAAAATTTCTTGTTTTGAACCAGGTGGTGCTTTTTATGCATTTCCCAATATTTCAAAAACTGGATTGAGCGGAAATAAATTTTCAGAAATCGCACTTGAAGAGAAAGGTGTTGCATTAGTTCCTGGCTCTAGCTTTGGAGATAATGCTGTAGAATTTGTAAGAATAAGTTTTGCTAATTCCCTAGAAAACATTAAAGAAGCAATTAATAGGTTATCTACGATATGAAAAAAATAGAAGCAATCATTAAACCATTTAAACTTTCTCAAGTTAAAGAAGCTCTCCATGAACTTGGAATATCCGGAATGACATTAGTAGATGTAAAAGGTTTCGGTAGACAAAGAGGATCAACTGGTGGAATTGATCCTAATGATGGGTATGATGATGAATTTTTAGCAAAAATGAAACTTGAAGTGATCGTCGAAGACAATCAAGTAAATGATGTTATTGAATCAATAAAAACTAGCGCTTATTCAGGAAAAATCGGCGATGGCAAGATTTTTGTATCGAATATTGAGCAGGTAATTAGAATAAGGACTGGTGAAAAAGACAGTGATGCTGTCTAATTTTTCTTTACTTTTGTATAAAACCTAGTAATTAAACTACAATCGTTCAACTCTTTTAGAGTCGGAAGTAGGCATTGTGCCGAAGGAACGCATGCAAAAGTTATAAATCGTTCAACCTATTATCATAGGTCGGAAGTAAGTCAAAAGCTGAAGGAACGCGCATCAAAAGCAGATTTCATAACTAGAGCATGATTTAACCGGGTAACGCTGGATAGCATACCCTTTTGTTGAAGTAAGGAGATAGATATGAAATTAAAAAGCTCGACTCCAAAAGATTTAATGTCTGAAATTAAAGATATGGACATTAAAATGGTTGATATGCGCTTTACTGATATACCAGGAACAACTCAACATTTTACAATACCAATTAAATTTTTAGACGAAGATATATTTTCTGATGGACTTGGTTTTGATGGATCTTCAGTAAGAGGTTTCCAAGAAATTCAAGACAGTGATATGATTGTTTTGCCTGATGCAACGACTGCATACATTGATCCATTTTTTTCAGAAAAAACTCTAGCATTACATTGTAATATTAAGGATCCTGTAACTTTGGTTGATTATAGTCGTGACCCAAGAAATATTGCCAAAAAAGCTGAGGAATATTTGAAATCATCTGGTATTGGCGATACAGCATTTTTTGGACCAGAAGCAGAATTTTTTGTATTTAACAATGTTCAGTTTGATTCTGGATCAAACTTTGCATTTCATGAAGTTGATTCTGTCGAAGGTACTTGGAATAGTGGCGCTGATGAAAATCCAAACTTAGGTCATAAACCTAGACATAAAGAAGGTTATTTTCCTTTACCACCAGTTGATACACTTCAAGATGTAAGAACTGAAATGGTAATGACAATGCAAGACATTGGTCTTACTGTTGAAGCACATCACCATGAAGTTGCAACAGGTGGACAGTGTGAAATTGATTTAGAATTTTCACCACTGTTAAAGATGGCCGATGATATGATGAAATATAAGTACGTTGTAAAAAATGTTGCTAGACAACATGGAATGACTGCTACATTTATGCCTAAACCTTTATTTGAAGATAATGGTTCAGGAATGCACGTCCATCAAAGTGTTTGGAAAGACGGTGACACATTAATGTATAAAGAAGGTAACTATGCTAACCTAAGTGATTTAGCTCTAAACTATATTGGAGGTATTCTTAAACATGCACCTGCTCTATTAGCTTTTTGTGCTCCAACTACTAACTCTTATAAAAGATTGGTACCAGGCTTTGAGGCTCCGGTAAACATTGTTTACTCTCAAAGAAATAGAACTGCATCTGTTAGAATTCCTGCTTATTCTCAAAGCCCTAAAGCAAAAAGAATGGAATTTAGATGTCCAGATCCAAGTGCAAATCCATACTTAGCATTCTCAGCAATGTTAATGGCAGGATTAGATGGAATTAAAAATAAAATTAATCCTGGTGATCCAACAGATATAAATCTCTATGCTGCTAGCGATGAAGTTTTGTCTAAAATTCAATCTACGCCTGGATCTTTAGCTGAATCTCTTGAAGCTCTTGAGAAAGATCATGCATTTTTATTAGAAGGTGATGTATTCACCAAAGATGTAATTGAAACTTATATTAGCTATAAAAAAGAAAGTGAGGTTGACCCTATTAATATTAGACCTCATCCACACGAGTTTAAATTATACTACGACGTGTAGAATTATACTTGTCTCTATAAAGAAAACCGCCTTAGGGCGGTTTTTTTTATGTTTTTAGAACAACACTTTTGATAAGAAATATTTGTGGCTAAAAAATCTACTTATAATGCCAAAGATATTGAAGTACTTGAGGGTCTTGAGCCAGTTCGTAAAAGACCTGGTATGTATATTGGAAGCACAAATCAAGATGGTCTTCATCATTTAGTAAACGAAGTACTAGATAATAGTATAGATGAAGTTTTAGCTGGTCACGCGACCGATATAAGTTTTCAATATAAAAAAGATGGTTCGATAAAAATAAAAGATAATGGAAGAGGTATTCCTATTGATTTTCATCCAAAATTTAAAAACAAAAGAGCACTTGAAGTAGTTTTAACTACACTTCACGCAGGTGGTAAATTTAACAGTAATGCTTACAAAACTTCTGGTGGATTACACGGGGTTGGGATTTCTGTTGTAAATGCATTAAGTTCTTTATTACAAGTTCAGGTATTCAAAGATGGAAAAGTGTATAGACAAGATTACTCAAAAGGAAAGGTTAAGACAAAAATAAAAATTGAAAAATGTAGCAAAAAATTAAAAGGTACAGAAATTTCTTTTATACCAGATGAAAGCATATTTGAAGAAACACAATTTGTTCCAAAAAAATTATATAATTTTATAAATATGAAATCAGTATTAGTTGGAGGAACAACTATCAACTTTGAAATTGATAAAGAATTAATAAAAGATAAAACCCCTACCAAAAAAAGTTTTTTTTATAAAAAAGGAATTGAAGATTATTTTCAATTAGAATACGCAAACAACTCTAAATTATTTGAAAAAAATTTTTTTTTAAAATCAAAAATTATAGATAATGAATATTTTGAAACTTTAATTACATTTAATACAAATGAAAATTCAACTTTAATGTCATATTGTAACACTATTGAAACACCAGATGGCGGCTCTCATGAAAATGGTATTCGTAATGGAATTCTAAAAGCTATAAAACTTTATGGCCAAAAAAATCAATTCTCAAAAATCAGTAATATCAATCACAGTGATATTTTTGATTACTCTAACGTTATTATTTCAATCTTTATAAATGATCCAAGTTTTGAAGGTCAAACTAAAAAGAGAATAATAATGCCAAATTTACAAAAAGAAATTGAAACAAAAACACAACAAGAATTTTTATTATGGTTAAACGCTAATAAGAAAAATTCAAAAATACTTTTAGATAATTTAATTGAAAGAGCTCTTCAAAGAACTGATTTATCAAAAATTAAAGAGTTAGATAGAAAAAATATTAAAGAAAGAAATCGTCTTCCAGGTAAATTAGTAGACTGTTCGAGTAAATCCATAAAAGATTCTGAAATATTTATTGTTGAAGGCGACAGTGCTGGAGGTTCTGCTAAGCAAGCAAGAAATAGAGAATTTCAAGCAATACTTCCTTTAAGGGGGAAAATATTAAATGTTTATAATGTTGGGCTATCTAAAATTGCTGATAACAATGAAATACAAAATCTTATTCAATCTTTAGGTTGTGGTATTGGAAAAAACTTTGAAATTTCAAAACTTCGATATGAGAAAATAATTTTAATGACTGATGCGGACGTAGATGGTTCACATATTGCAACTCTACTTATTACTTTTTTTTATAAATATATGAAAAATTTAATTGATGAAAATAAACTATATCTAGCAATGCCTCCTTTATTTAAAATTTATAACAAAAATAAATCTTTTTACGCATATGATGAAAAAGAGAAAGATAAATTAATTGAAAAAGAATTTAAGTCTGACAATTATAACATTACAAGATTTAAAGGTTTGGGTGAAATGCCAGCTGATCAATTGAAAGAGACTACAATGGATCAAAACAAAAGAAATCTAATATTGATTAACTCTGAAAAAGCTAAGAAAGATATTAAGAATACCGAAAGTTTATTTGAAACCTTAATGGGAAAACAAGCAGAGTTACGTTTTAAATTTATTCAGAATAATGCTAACTTTATTAAAAATTTAGACGTCTAATTTATGACAAAATATTTTTTGGTAATAGATCAAGGAACAACAAGTTCAAGAATTGTACTGTATAATAAAAAATTTGAAATATTCGATATTGTCCAAAAAGAATTTAAACAATATTTTCCCAATGAAGGATGGGTAGAGCATAATGCAACAGAAATTTGGGATGATGTTAGAAATTTAATTTCAAAAATATTAAGAAAAAATAAATTAAATTCACAAAATATAATTTCAATTGGAATTACCAATCAAAGAGAAACAACAGTTTTGTGGAATAAGAAAACTGGGAAACCAGTTTACAGAGCAATAGTCTGGCAAGATAGAAGAACAGCTAATCTTTGTGAAAATTTAAAAAGAAAAGGGATTGATAAAAAAATTCAAAAAATAACTGGTCTAGAGCTTGATCCATATTTTTCAGCTACTAAAATTAAATGGATTATTGATAATGTTAAGGAAGCAAATAAGAATTTAAAGAATAATAATTTACTTTTTGGAACAATAGACACCTGGCTATTATGGAAATTAACTAAGGGAAAATCTCACCTCACAGATATATCGAATGCCTCACGAACTATGATTTTTGATTCTCAAAAAGAGCAGTGGTCTGACACAATTTTAAAAATATTTAATATTCCAAAAAATATCTTACCAACTGTAGTTGAAAATGCATATGATTTTGGCTCTACTAAATTATTTGGTGATTCAATACCAATTGGCGGCATGGCTGGAGACCAACAGTCAGCAACAATTGGTCAAGCTTGTTTTAAAAAAGGGCAATCAAAAAGTACATATGGTACAGGCTGTTTTCTTCTTATGAATATTGGAGAAAAATTTAAATTATCTAAAAATAGATTACTAACAACTGTAGCTTTTAAAATAAATGGTAAAAAAATGTTTTGCTATGAAGGAAGTATTTTTGTAGCAGGCTCTGCCATACAATGGCTTCGCGATAATTTAAAATTTATAAAAGATTCTAGTGAAACTGATAAATTGTATAAAAAAGCTAATAAAGATGAAAGTTTATTTTTTGTCCCAGCCTTAACTGGACTTGGCGCACCATATTGGAACCCTAATGCGAGAGGAACATTTTTTGGTATCACTAGAAATACGTCTAAAGAAGATATCATCAAAGCAACTTTGGACAGCCTATCTTTTCAAACCTATGAATTAATTGAGTGTATGGAAAAAGATTCTAAGACAAAGATTAGTGAAATAAGAGTTGATGGAGGTATGGTTAAAAATAATAGCTTTCTACAAAGTTTAGCAAATATTTCTCAAATTAAAATTATTAGACCAAGTAATGTTGAGACTACTTCACTTGGCGCAGCATATCTTGCAGCAATTCAATCTGGATATTTAAAAAATACAAGCCAAATAAGTAAACTTTGGAAAAAAGATAAAACAGTAAAAGCAAATATTAACAAATCCATTTCAACATCTAGTATTAGTAAGTGGAAATCAATTATTAATGTAGTTAATAATTTTTATTAAGATTTAACCAATTTGAAATTTCTAAAGAATGGATGTCTTCATCAAGTATATCATCATATATTTGTAATTCTTTTTTTTCAAGATTATCAGAATTTTGCAAAATCGTCTTTTCGTTTTCAAATTCTAATAAATTTTCATATACTTTTTGTTCTAACAAAATATCTCTTCTCATTTCCATAAGTCCAGCCATCCATTTTGGATTAAATTCTGGATGATATTGTACTGCCCAAACACTTGATTGGTTTGCTTCAAAGCTTATAGATTGAAATTTACTAATCTTATTTGAAGCTAGAACTTTGGTTTCTTTTGGAAGATTTTCTGCTTCATCATAATGCCAACAAAGTGCATTAAATGATTTTTTTTTATTCTTATACATAGGGTGAACTTCACCATCTTGATTTAATGTAATATTTTTGGCTAAAACTGCTTCAAGGCCATTGGGATTTTTTCTTACTTTACCTCCTGCGGCAGTAACTAAAACCTGAAGCCCCCAACAACTTCCAAATATTTTATTTTTTCTTTTAAATAATTCTTTAGCTAGCTCTATTTGATTTATTATAGACTTTGTCTCATTATATATATTTAGCAAACTTCCCGTCCAAGCAACCGCTTCGAAGTCATCAAGACTTATACCTAAAGGAAGATAATTATTATGAACTGCAGGATGAATTGTTGTAATATTGATAGTTGAATTAGAATATTTTTTTAAAATTTTTTCATATACTTGAAATTGAGTATCCATACCCAAATTTGTATATCGATCGGAAGCTTCTTTTTCATTTCCATCAACTAATAATATGTTCATATTTATCTTTATTTTTCATCTATCATGAAATATGTAAAACTTCATGAAAATTAAACTTGGTATCGCTCCTATTGCATGGAGCAATGATGATATGCCGGAACTTGGAGGTGATACACCTATTGAGAAATGTTTAGAGGATGCAAGCACATCTGGATTTACAGGTATTGAATTAGGGGGAAAATTTCCAAGAAATCCTGGCATAACAAAATTTCTTTTAGAAAAATTTAATTTAAAAATGCCAGGTGGTTGGTATGGCGCAATGCTAAGGAAAAGAAGTGTAAAAGAAGAATGGATAGCACTCCAAGATCATTTAAATTTATTAAAGTTAATTAATGCGGATGTTTTTGTTTTTGCTGATGTATCTGGATCAATCCAAGGCGATCAATCAAAAGCTCTTAGTAAAAGACCAATACTTGAAAAAGATGAATGGGATAGCTATTGCAAAAAAATCAGTGAATTATCTGATATGCTGATGGATGAAGGAATGCCAATGTCGTATCATGAGCATATGGGAACTATTATACAATCCGAGGAAGATGTAGATCGATTTATGGATATGACAAATCAAAATACATTTTTGCTTTACGATACTGGACACTTAATGTTTGCCGAAGCAAATTACGAAAGAGTATTAAAAAATTATATTTCTCGAATTAACCATGTTCATTGTAAGGATATTAGAAAAGATGTTTTTTCAAAATCTATTAAAGATGACTTAAGTTTTAGAGAGTCTTTTTTAGATGGTGTTTTCACTGTTCCAGGAGATGGTTGCATCGATTACGATCCATTAATTAAGATACTATATGAGGCAAAATATCAGGAATGGTTAATTATTGAAGCTGAGCAGGATCCTAAAAAAGCAAACCCTCTTGAATATGCAAAATTAGGACATAATTACTTGCATAATATAATAACAAATAATGGGTATATTCTTTAAAATAACAATAAGTACTTTAATTTCATTCATTCCTTTATATGTTCTAGCTCACAAAGTAACTTTAGAGAACAAATCGTTAGAAAAGATTGTTAACGAAAGAATGGCAATAATGCAAAAAATTAAAAGCACATCATCGAAACTTTACAGATTATCAAATTCAGATCAATATGAGGAAATGTTAGAGCTTAATGCAACTCTTCTTCACTCAGCATCTGAATTTAAAGATTTTTATCCTGAAAATAGTCAAGCAGAAGGAGCTAGTGATAATATTTGGAGTGATCGTGAGACATTTAATGAATATAACCAAAACTTTGTAGACGATATCGAAATGATATCTTTAAGTATAGAATTAGAAGATAAAGAGATGATAAGTGATGCTATTAAAGCAATGGCTGCAAATTGCAGCACTTGTCATAAAAAATTTAGAAATTAATTATTTAATCTTAAGTGTGGATTATATTTCCATTCTAAATATTTAACAAATTGAACCATTAGAAAATTTAAAAAAAGATAAAGAATTCCTGCAGCAATAAATGCTTCAACAGGTGCAAATGTTTTAGCCATTATCTTTCTAGCAATACCTGTCATTTCCATGTAGGTTGTCAGACTAACTAAAGAGGTTGCTTTAACCATTAGTATTAATTCATTACCGTAAGAAGGTAGAACTTTTCGTATAGCTATAGGTAGAATAATTTTTCTTAAAAGTAAAAATTTTCCAAACCCAAGAGATAAGCCTGATTCAACCTGACTTTTCTCAATTGATTGTATGCCACCTCTAAAAATTTCTGCTCCGTATGCAACAGTATTAATTGTAAGGGCTATAACTCCACACCAAAAAGGTTCTTTTAATGCATACCACAAAAAACTTTCTCGAATAAATTTTACAGAACCTAAACCGAAATAAATTAAATATATTTGAACAAGTAAAGGGGTTCCTCTAATGACAAAAATATAACTAGCAATTGTTCTTGATAATAATGTAATTTTAGAAACTCTTCCTAGAGCAAATAATAACGCTAAGACAAAACCAATTGGTAATGAAATTAATAATAATAAAATTGTATTATCTAAGCCAGATAGGACCAAAAAGAAATTTTTATAAATAAGAGAATTTTGAATACTATTTAAAAATTCAATCATGTCGAAAATCCTTTTGAATAATTTACTTCTAGCGTTTTAAAAACCCTGCCAGAAATTGTTGTTAAACATAAATACAATATTGCAGCTGTTATTAAGAAAGTTAAAGGTGAATGCTCAACGTTAGAAGATATTCTAGATTGACGCATAATTTCAACAAGACCAGTTACGGAAATAAGGGAAGTATCTTTAAGAGTTATTTGCCATACATTCCCTATTCCCGGTAAAGCATGTCTTATAACTTGGGGCGAAATAACTTTAAAAAAAATACTAAATTTATTCATACCCAGTGCTCTTGCAGCTTCTATTTGACCCTTAGATATAGCCAAATAAGAAGCTCTTAAAACTTCACTGGAATATGTAGCTGATATTACTGCAATGGCTATTGTTGCAATTGTAAGTGCGTTTAGTTCTATATATTTATTATATCCAAATACTTTAGCGATACTCATAACAACAGCATTGCCACCAAAGAAAATTAGATAAATAACTAATAATTCAGGGACACCTCTAATTACAGTTGTATAAAAATTTGCAATAAATCTTGTTATTCTGTTTTGTATTATCTTTGCCCATACTGTAATAATTGCTAAAAAAAGACCCAAACCCATTGATAAAATGCTTACTAGTAGAGTCATAAGTGTTGCTATAAGAAATTCATCGCCCCACCCTGCATCGCCAAATACAAGTTTGTCAAATTTGAACATATAAAAGTAAACAAGTAATGATGAAAAATATACTTGTCTACCTTCTAATATATGAAATTTTAAATCAGAACTTTTTCTATTTCTTCAATCACTCTAGAGACAGGTATTTTATTAATATTTTTTGAGTTAAAATCACTTGAAGATATAGAAAATAGATTTGGATTTTCAGGAGTAAATTTTCTAGAATCTTTTGGACCAAAGAGTTTAATTAATGGGCAATATCCAGTTGATAACATATGACTAACTCCACTATCGTTCGATATGGCTAATTGTAAATATTTGGTGGTAGCCATAATAATTTCTATATTTTGAAATCCAGTAATATGATCCTCGATAAATATTGAGTGAGGAAAGATATTTTTTAATTTTTCTTTTAAATGAAGTTCATCAGGTCCAATAAAAAAAACTATAGTCTTATTATTTACTTGAAGATAGTTACATAAATCGATGTATTTCTCTAAAGGCCAAATCTTATTCTTTTCTCCAGCACCAGGTGCAATTCCTACATAGCTTTTATGTTTTAATAAAATATTACTTATGACTCCTTCGAGATTTTCACTGATTGGAATTTTAAAATCATTTCTATTTTTTTTAATAACTATTAAATCTAATAAATCTAAAATGTAGTTTAAATAATACTTTCTTTTCTTGTTACTTTTAATTTTTTTAGAAGAAAAAAAACCATTAGCTGATCCAGAAATAAAATTTCTATGCTTGATTCGTTTTAATGCTATAGTTCTTATTACTGATTTTTGTGTATCTAAAATATAATCAAAAAATTCATTTTCTAATTTATATCTTTTTGATATTTTATTCCAAAAAAATGGACTAAGATCTGCTTGATCAAGAATCTCATCAATATAATTACTTGCAATTAATTTAAGAGTGCTTGAATAAACAGTTTTACCCTTATTAGTAAGCCAATATAATTTATAGTCTGGAAGTCTTGTTTTAATTTCGTGAAGAAGTTGTAATTTAATTATTCCATCTCCAATTTTTTCACCATTTGAAAAAACTAAAATTTTTTTAGTCATAATAGAACACTTTAACACAAATTTTTTAAGAGTCTAATTTTGAAGAATTATAGGATTAAATAGCGTAAAGAAAACAAAACATTTCGAGGGTGATTAAAGGTAACATTTACGACCTAATTACCTAACCAAAAATTATCAAAACTTAGACTTTTCTCTAATAAAAACTGTGTAGTTTATCTTTGCAAAAGCAAAAAAGTTACCCTCAAAAAAAAGTAAAAAAAAGTGGTGCCCAAGGGCGGAATCGAACCACCGACACGAGGATTTTCAGTCCTCTGCTCTACCAACTGAGCTACCTGGGCACAAGACATCAGATAAAGTATTTATAATTAAATTCAATTAAAAATAAGATAATTAATCAGATTTTATTTGCAGCCCATGTTCATCAGTTAGCCATTTCATCAAATCAAGACTAGCGCATTTTTTTGAACAAAAAGGTATAAATGGTTCCTTAGAAACCTTTTTACATGTTGGGCATTTAGATTTTTTTTTTAAAGAAATGATATTATTTTTTTTAGATTTTTTTATTTCCATCTAAAAGTAATTCTGCCTTTTGTTAAATCATAAGGTGTCATTTCTACTGTTACTTTATCACCAGCTAATACTCTTATTCTATTTTTTCTCATTTTTCCTGATGAGTGAGCTAGAATTTCATGATCATTTTCTAATTTTACTTTAAACATTGCATTTGGAAGAAGTTCTAATACAACTCCTTGAAATTCAATCGATCCTTCTTTTGGCATATTTTTATAAGCTTATAGTAAAAATTATTTCTTTTGTCTAATTTTAACTGACAATTTATGTCCATCTAGACCTTCAAGTTCTGACATTTTTTTAGTATCTTCCGAAAGAACATTAAAAGATTTTTTATTCATCTCAACAACAGAGGTTCTTTTCATAAAATCTAAAACACCTAGACCTGATGAAAATTTTGCCGCTCCTGATGTCGGCAATACATGGTTAGTTCCTACAATATAATCACCAAAAGCTTCGACAGAGTATTCACCTAAAAATATACCGCCAGCATTATTTATGTTCGATAATAATTTTTTATTATTAGAAATGTGAATATGTAAATGTTCTGGTGCAACAAAATTTATGATTTCTGAAGCAAGTTCTATATTATCGACCAAAGCAATAATTCCATTATTATTTAAACTTTTTTCAATTATTTTCTTTTTTGATAAATCTTTTTTAATTTTTTTAATTGAACTTATGACTTTAGTCGCAAAATCTTTACTATCCGTAATTAAAATTGATTGTGCATTTTCATCATGTTCTGCTTGAGCTATTAGATCTGAAGCTACCCATTCTGGATTATTATTGTTATTTGCAACAACTATTATTTCAGATGGTCCTGCTAGTAAATCTATACCTACTTTTCCATACAATTGTTTTTTTGCCTCTGCTACATAAGCATTACCAGGTCCAAATATTTTATTGACTGGCTTAATAGTTTGAGTGCCAAACGTTAGTGCACTAATAGCTTGAGCTCCTCCTACAAAATATGTTTCTTTAATACCTAATTCCCTTATTAATTTTATAAAATATGGATTAATTGATTTAGTTGGTGGTGTGATACAAACAATTCTTTTTACTCCAGCCTTGATTGCGGGTACTGCATTCATAATTAAAGATGAGGGATAAAAAGCCCTTCCTCCAGGTACGTACAAGCCAACTGAATCAATAGGTTTCCATACAGATTTCAATGTTGCACCATTATTAGTATAGATGATATTTTTAGGTAATTGTTTTTTGTGAAATGATGAAATATTTTTTATAGCTTTTTTAAAACTATTAAATATTTGTGGCTCAACTTTAGATTGTATTTTTATTTTCGATAAATCTAAACTAAGATCTTGTTTGCTAATTTTAACTTTATCAAATTTTGCTGCATACTTAATTAGAGATTTATCGCCATTTTTTTTAACATCATAAATAATTTTTTTTACATCTTCTTGAATTGATTTACTTGATAATGAATTTCTTTTTTCAATTTTTGTCTTAAATTGATCATAAAAATTTTTATTAAATTTTATTATTTTCATTTAACGAAAGTACCTATTTCAGAAATAATTTTTGAAACTTCATTCATATTTGTCTTATAAGCTGATCTATTCACAATTAATTTAGATTGAATTTTCATTATTTCTTCAATTTCAGTCAAACCATTTTCTTTCAATGTTTTTCCTGTAGAAACTAAATCTACAATTCTTCTACACATATTTAAAGAAGGGGCTAATTCCATTGATCCACTTAGTTTTATAATTTCTACTTGTATTCCCTTATTATAAAAAAATTTTTTAGTAATATTTGGGTATTTAGTAGCAATTCTAATATTACTCCAAGTTTCTGGATCCTCTTTTTTTAATAAAGACTTTAGAGCAGCTACAGAAATTCGACAATGACCAATATTTAATTCAAGCGGAGCATATATTTCTGAGTAATCAAATTCATTAATTACATCCTCACCAGCTATTCCTATTTGAGCAGCTCCAAATGCAACAAATGTACATGCATCAAAGGCTCTTACTTTAATATACTCAATGTTTCTTTTTTTAGATTTGAACGTTAATTTTCTTGTATCTTTATCAAATAGTAGAGGATCAGGGGCAAAACTCGTTTTAAGTAACAAGTTTTTACATTCTTTTGTAATTCTGCCTCTTGGTACTGCAATAACTATTTTGCTCATAAATTGCAGGCTTTTATATTGTGATCAAAGAAAAAACTAGAAAAAGTTAGTTTTTCTGTCTTTTTATTTTTGCTCCCAAACTACCTAATGTTTTTTCAATATTTTCATAGCCTCTATCAAGATGATAGACACGATTTAGTGTCGTTTGACCATTCGCATTCATAGCAGCTAACACTAAACTTATACTAGCTCGTAAATCACTAGCCATTACCTGCGCTCCTTTAAATGTTTGATTACCTATTATTGTAGCGGTATCTTTTTCTACTGTAATATTCGCACCTAATCGATTCAGTTCAGGAACATGCATGAATCTATTTTCAAAAATTGTTTCTTTAATTTTTGATTTCCCATCAGAGATACACATAAGAGACATTAACTGAGCTTGTAAATCGGTGGGAAAACCTGGATATGGACTAGTTGAAAGACTAGTAGATTTTAGTTTTGATCCTGTAGAGACTTTTATCGAATTTTTACTTACTTTTAATTTTGCACCCATTTTTTTTAAAATATCAATTAAGGATTTTAAATAAATAGTATTAAAGTTATTTATTTCTAAAGCTGAATTTAACATCAAAGCTGCAATTATATATGTGCCAGCTACAATTCTATCGGCAATTATCTCATGCTCTGCTTTTTTTAAATTTGTTACACCTTGTACAAGTATAGTTTTTGTTCCATGACCTTCTATTTTTGCACCCATTTTTATAAGACAGTTAGACAAATCTTCTATTTCTGGTTCTCTTGCAGCATTAGAAATTTTAGTTTCACCTTTTGCTAATACGGAGGCCATTAGTATATTTTCAGTTGCTCCTACACTTGGAAATGGTAATTTAATTTTATTTCCAATTAATTGTGATTTAACACTGCCAACAACAAAACCATTTTGAATTTCAAAATTAGCTCCCAATTTTGATAAACCAGAAAGATGTATATCTATTGGCCTAGTTCCAATGGCGCATCCTCCTGGTAAAGATATTCTAGCCTCACCAAATCGAGAAAGTAATGGACCTAGTATCAATATAGAGGCTCTCATTTTTCGCACAACATCATAATCTGCTGATAGATTCTTAATTTTTGATGGATTAATTTTTAATTTATTTTTTTTGTGTTCAATTTTTACACCGTAATTTTTCAGTAATTTTATTAAATTTAGAACATCAACCACATTAGGTACATTTGAGAGTTTTAAAGTTTTTTTAGATAAAAGAGAAGATACTATAATCGGTAGTGCAGAATTTTTTGAACCGTGAACATTAACTGAGCCGGAAATTTTAGAACCTCCTTTTATTATTAATTTATCCATTTTTGCTAATAGCTTGTTTTCTTTTTAAAATATTTGATTTCAGTTTTTTTTCTAACCTTTTTAATCTCGTTAAGCGTATTTCTTTTTTAGAATCATTTTTTGTTTGATGTGTATCTTTTTCTTTATTTAATTTATCTGTCATAAATAAGATTTAATTATTATTATTTTTTTTTAATCCATTTTTAGAGCATTTCTTAGAACAATATAAAACATTCTTCCAATCTCTTTCCCATTTTTTTCTCCAAGAGAATGGCTTATTGCAAACAATACAAACTTTAGATGGTAAGTTTTTCTTCAAGATTTTACTCAAATAGGTAAAAATATCCGTAGGCAACAACTAATGCAGGAATTGCACTATAAAGAGTTGCTAAAATCGCAGCTTTTGGGGCAAGAGCAATTGCTGGGAATAAAGCATCACCATCATTTGAAATAGCATTACCAAGCTCTGCAGAAAGAGGAATATAGCCATTTAGATAAAACGTTGCTACAACAACTTGCGGTCCACAACCAGGTAAAAAACCAAATAAAATTGCTACCAATGGAACAAACGGTAGCCATAAATCAAAAAATATTTTTAAATCTAAACTTGTAAAGTATATAAATATTTCAAAGACAAGAAAACCACTAATGACCCAGGTGGTTACAAAATTAGTTGTATCTACTACTCTTGATAATAATCCTCTACTTTTATCAGTTGAGCATTGAAAATCACTTAATGGATTTAATGACCACATAAATATTGAAAGTATTGCTCCAGCAGAAGCTACAAAAACTAAAAGTGAGTTGTAAACTGGTGAAAATTCTATCTGGAATGCAACTAGAATTCCAAAAATAAAACCAGGGATAAATAAAAAAAGCCAAAAGAAATTAAAATTCGATACGAAAGTTTTATTTATTTTTTCAAATTCAACTTTTATTTTTGTCTCTGATTGCATAAAATTTATACCATGAATAAAATCAATTATGTAACCTGAAATTGATCCAAAAATTATTCCAATACCAAATATTAAAAGTCCTGTTGTGGGCTCAATAGCAAGTATTAAAAAAGCTGCATCACCCATTGTTGCTGTTAACACAGCGACTAAGGATCCAAAAGAAATACGGCCCTGAATATATTGAGTCACAACTATTATAGCTCCACCACATCCAGGTATTGCACCTAAAAAAGCAGCTATGCCGACATGGAACTTTTGTGTCTTAGATAAAAAATTCTTTACATCAAACTTTGTTAAACTGTCCAACCCAATAAAAACAAATAGAGTAAATCCTACAAAAACAGATACCTGAATATAAGCATCTATCATTGATGATCTTATAACTTCTCCAAACTCTCCTCCTTGAAAAACAAGAGAAAGTAATAATAGACCAAAGAAAGATTTCTTTAATAACCTTCCATCATTCTCAAGAATGATCTTTGTTTTTTCATTAATAGCGTTAATCAGCGCATTCATTAAATGTATATATAGCTAATAAATATAGCTATGGCTATATTTTCTGTTAATTTTTATTGATTATTATGTTAAAAAAGAGGATGTCATTCAGCAAAGTCCGAAATGCTCATAAAACAGAAAATACTGAAGATTATTTAGAACTAATTGCAGAACTTTTAAATTCTAAGGGGGAAGCTCGCATCGTTGATATTGCTGAAAGTTTAGGTATTGCGCAAGCCACAGCAAATAAAACAATACAAAGATTACAAACACAGGGTTACATTAAAAGAGAACCTTATCGATCAATTTTTTTGACTTTTAAAGGTCAAAAAATAGCAAGTGAATCAAAAAAAAGGCATAATATAGTATACAATTTTTTACTAAATCTTGGTTTAGACAAGAATACGGCCTCTGAAGATGCCGAAGGAATAGAGCATCATGTTAGCGAAAAGACACTTAAAAAAATGGATAATTTTAACTCAAAAAAATAAATTTAATTTATTGCCAAATCAATTTTATCTAGTGTATAAAAAAAGAAGGGACACGGCGAATATCCCTTCTTTTCATCATTGGTTTATGGATAGAAATAAACCTAATTTATAAATACCCGATTCTCGGTTTTTGCTCAAATTTTTTAATTAAAAAGACTTAATTTTTAATGTTTTTGTAATAAAACAATTTTTATTTTTATTTTATTTTTGAAATCATTGTTCAAGGGTAAATAATTTAAAGGTCTAGAAATTTTATTGATTTTTAATGATTTTTGATGTTTTTTTAAAATACTTAAAAAATCCTGCTGCCGCCATAAATCAATTCTATGTGTAAATAATACTAAACCATTATTTTTAATATTTTTATTAATATTGGCAAAAAGTTTATCAAAGTTTTTACAATACGTCATAGAACCAATTAGAGAAATAAGATCAAATTTTATTTTATAATGATGCAATTGTTCAAAGTTTTTTATTTGTAATTTTTTATAAATTTTTTTATCAGATGAAATTTTTAAGCTTTTTTTTGAAATATCTGAGCCATAAATGTGACTTTTTGGATAGATTTTTTTTAACTCAGTACCAAATAAACCGGTCCCACAAGCTAAATCTAAGATATTTTTTGGTTTGACGCTAATGGTTTCTTTTAAAAATTTTATGCTTTTTTTTGGTGCTTGATAATTCCATAACTTAAGTGTTTCATCATATTTTTCTGACCAATCATCATAATATTTTGTCGTTTTGTTTAAATTTCCGATACCTGAAACTAAAGATTTAAAATTACTCATATCTTAAGGAAGGAATTTTTTTTCTTATTCTTTTAACCTCCAAAAGATTAATTGTAGAATTAAGTATTGAAGGTTTATCTTTAGTTTTATTTACAATCTTGCCCCAAGGATCAACTAAGAGAGAATATCCATAAGTTTTTCTATTCATATGATGATTTCCACACATACCTGTTGCTACAATAAATACATTATTTTCTATAGCTCTTGATCGATTTAAAATTTCCCAATGATCTTTCCCTGTAGGTTTTGTAAAAGCAGCTGGAACTAAAATAATTGCACAATCTTTTTTGGCAAGTTTCCTGTATAAAGAAGGAAATCGTAGATCATAACAAATTGTCATTCCAAATTTAATATTATTAATTTTTGCATAAGTTATTTCATTACCAGCTTGAAATAGAGATGACTCTTGATGTTTTTCTTTTTTATTAATTTTGACATCAAACATATGAATCTTATCATACGTTTTATCTGTAACACCATTATTATTTATGAAATAAGATCTATTCACAAGTTTTCTTTGATTTTTAACTTTTAAAAGTAAAGAGCCAAGATTGATGGTAACTTTATTTTTTTTAGCAAAATTTTTTGCCATCTTTAACACTGGACAGGTGTTTTGATACGGAGCATTTGACATTAAATAATTTTTATCATTTGTAATAATGTTTGAGCATTCTGGTGTACAAATTAATTGAGGTTTAAATTTTAATGTATTGTTAAATCTTTTCTCAAGAATCTCTGCGTTTAAAGCTGGGATATGACTTGCTTGAAATTGAACTTGAGATATTTTTAATTTATTCATTAATTTTATTTAAATTTAAGTAAAAAAACAAATCCAGAAGTAAAGACAATAATAGATAGTAGATACATATTTAAGGTTAGGGAAAATGTTTCTGCAAGAAAACCAATTGCTGCTGGCATAATCATTGTGGAAGATAATCCAATAGTAATGAGATTAGTTACAGTCATAGGAATACTCTCGTTAGACTGCTTAACAGCTTGGCGAATAACTATAGGAACCAAGTTTGCTATAGCAAATCCATAAATACATAAGACACCTAGTATAATATAAAAATTGTTTGTTAATAAAGACAAAAGCATTATTGATGCTCCAATCATTACAAAATGACATCCCACAACTTTTTCAGTAAATAAATCAATTAAGGAGTTAGAGAATAAATTCGCTAAAATACCACCAACACTAAAAAATATTAATCCCATACTTGCAAGATAAAGAGGTGTATTTAAATCTTTTGATAGCCATAATGTAGACCAATCCATTATTATACCGCCAGACCCAAAAACAAAAAATAATAAAAATCCAAATATAAGAACATTTGATTCTGGAATTTTAAATTTTTCACCTTTACCTTTGAAATCTAAATTACTAGGTAATCCCAAGTGAAGAACTAATAAAGCTACTAAAATTGAAGAGAAAGATAAAACAAGAAAAAACATAAAAGGATCAAAACTATATCGCATAATTATACCGGCTAAACCTCCACCAACAAGAATGCCAATATTGAAACCCATCGCGTAATAGGGAGTAATAATTTTCTTAAAATGCTTTTCAATTAGTTGGCAGTGTATTCCTCCAATTGGTCCAGAAGCACCCCATCCAATTCCAGCTGGAATAAAAGTTAATAAAAAATAAAAATATGATGAAGATATAATTGATAATAAAGTAGAAAAAGTAATAAGCGGAAAAGCTAAAGACATTACTAGCTTTGTTCCATATTTTGGTACAAGTATTCTTCCAGCAATTTGGTTTGATAATACAAAAAAAATCCCAAAGATTAATATTGAAAAGCTCAAATCAGATTCATCAATTGATAACCTATTCATATTCCATGGTGTAATGCCAAAGTAACACCCAACAACAATCATAGGGTAACTTGATGTTATTATTGAAGCTAAAGTTGCTCTTCTAAATATCTTAGTTTCTTCTAACAAAATTTATTACCAACGATGATGTACATCATCATAGAAAAATTTTGTATAGATATCACTTATTTCATTCATCAAGGAAGAAATTTCTTTAATTTCACTGGAGGCAGTATTTAGATCAACATGATCTTTGTTTTTTGCACCTGGAATTACAACACTCACAGCCTCATGCATTAAAATCCATTTAAGAGATAATTGAGAGAGAGTTAATTCATTTGGAATAATATTTTTAAGTTCTTCGACAGCTTCCAGAGCTTTTGAATAATTGACTCCAGAGAATGTTTCACCAACATCAAATGCATCACCGTTGATATTATAATTTCGATGATCGTCAGAGGCAAAGGAAGAATTTTTATCAAATTTTCCTGATAACAAACCGCTAGCAAGAGGAACTCTAATTATAATTGCTACCTTTTTTTCTTTTGCTATTTTAAATAATTCTTCTGCAGGTTTTTGTCTAAAAATGTTAAATATAACTTGAATAGACTTTGTTTGAGGTTTTTTTATGCATTCTAATGCTTGATCAACTGTTTCAACGCTAAAACCATAATTTTGTATTTTTCCTTTACCTACTAAATAATCTAACATTTCAAAAGTATGATCTGATGAATAAACTTCTGTTGGAGGACAATGCATTTGTAAAAGATCGATAGTTTCAATATTTAGATTTGATAATGATCGGTCTACAAATGACTCCATTAATTCTTTATCATAATAACCATTTGCAACGTGTGGGTTGATACGTCTACCAGCTTTTGTTGCTACATAAATTTTATCAGAAATAGAATTTATATAATTTCCCACAAATTTTTCACTTCTACCATCACCATAAACATCAGCCGTATCAAAAAAGTTTACTCCATTTTCAAATGATGATTGTAATACCTCATTTGCCTTCTCTTCACTAACATTTCCCCAATCAGCGCCAATCTGCCAACAGCCTAAACCTATTTCAGATACATTCCAATCAAGAGAGCCAAATTTTCTATATTTCATACTTTAATTTAAAATTATCTTATCTGTTACTAAAGTCCCATTATCAACGATTAAACCTGCTCCACCTTTAAGAAAAGGAGAATCATCATCCTCAACTTCAATAATAACTTTATCATTAATGTGTCCAATAATTTTATTTTTTATTACTGTCATTTTTAAATTATATTCTTTAAAAAATTCTACTCCAAATTCTTCTTCTTTTAATATTTTATAATCATTATTCATCTTTCCAATTCGTAACTTGTTCCCTTTACAAATTTCAAAGGTGTAGTATTTATTTACACCTTGGACTCTTGATACTATTCCTCCAGAGTTACTAGACTGCAACATAATATTTGATGCAATTGAATAATTTCTCCATAAATCTGTTCCAGTAAATAAAATTCCCCTACCATTATTTTGGCAAATTCTAAAATTTTTACCTCTCTTTTCCCATTTGTCTAATGATTGAACCCATGCATTTCTCCAAATTTCACCATAGTAGCCCTCTTTTTTTTCTTTACCTCTTTGATAATTTTCTACGTGATCAGGTCTTTTAAATATTTGTTTTGGTTCTCCTTCAAAATTAACATAATTAAGAATAACTTCACCTTCTTTTTTTTCATTTGATAAAATATTGAAGCCAATTTGACCTATAGGGTTTGAGCCAGTGTCAGGCACATCCCATGATATTTGTTTTTTTTCATTACCACTTATCTTAAAAATATTTGAAGAAATTTTTTGAAGTTTATCATTTTCGCCCCAATATTTAGAGAATAATGTGATTGAAATTTCATGAGAAAAAATATTTTCTATTTCCAAAGTTACTTTCTGACCTGGAAAAATAGTTGGGCAAGAAATATAATCGTAATGAAAAAAATCATCTCTTTTTTTTCCTTTTAAATCTAAAATTACCTCAGGAAAAAATGTTTCTATATAAATTTCCGAAACTAAATCTTCTGAAAGATTGTTATATGTAATTTTTAAACCTCTTTCACCTAATTTAGAATTGTATTCGACATTACTAATTTTTGTTTCACAAAACTTATTTCCAACTCTTGTTCGCCAACCTTGTGTTGAATCTTTAATATCAAAATGAAATCTAGCTCCATTTTTAGGTAAATTTTCTTCTAAACCATTAATTTTTCTAGTTGTATTAATTATTTTGTAAGTTTCTGTCAGTGCATCAGTAAGTGTTTCACCTCCTGATGCAGAGGGGCAATATAAAATATCATTTATAGGAGATAAATAATCAGGACCTGATTTAAGTCCTTCTATTCCATTTTTAATTCCTAAAATACAACCAACATTTCCTGAATTACAATCTGTGTCCCAACCTGCTGTATTAACAATCATCATAGTTTTTTGAAAATCATCATCTCCAAATAGTAAAGACATAATAATTAAGGCATGATTGGGTACCATATGACAGTTACCTAAATATTTATCATATCCGTAATTTTCAGCAATTTTTTCTCTTGCTTGTTCCCAACCTAAATTTCCAGATCGCCATTCTTGTATGTCAGATATTAATCTAAATATTACTGAATTATCTGGAATATATTTTTTAGCTTGCTCAACTAACTTTGTTAAATCACTTTCTACAAAGGCCATTGACTCTAGAGCAGCTACAACTTGTGCACCATAAATTGCCTCTCCATCATGACTAACACTTGCAGCAAGTTTAGCATAATGAACTGCTCTTTCTGGGTCACCAGGTGCTACCATAGCCCAGCCATCAATAAAAATTTGAGCTCCTATTTGTTCAGCAATTACCTTACCATTAGTTTTAATTGAACCACTATCAGGTGCATCAATACCCTGTTTTAAATTTTGAAAAGCTGTGTCTTCTGCTGAATGTCCTTTCCCTCCCCACCATAGAATTGTTTTATCTTCAATAATATTATTTAGCCACGTTTTACCTATATCTTTAGCAGTAATATTTTTTTTAAAATTGCATTCTCTAAAAGCACGTAAAAAGGTAAATGTGCCAGTAATGTCATCATCAGAGACGGGTAACGGAAAATCTAATTTTTCATTTACATAATAATTAATAGGTCCCAATTCCTTCATTATTCTTTCATAAGACCAACCTTCAAATGGACGCCCAAGAAATACGCCAATTATTTTTCCTAAAACACCTGCATAAACTTTTTCTTCATAATTTTTGTCTAACTTATAAGTCATTTAACCTTTTAATCCTCCACTAGTTAAACCAGAAATAAATCTCCTTTGAAATAGCATGAAAAGAATTGCCACAGGCGCAACCATCATTATCGCTGATGCGCTTTGCAGTGCGTAATTATTTTCAAATCTCCACTGAAATGCAAATAATATAGTAGCCATAGGTTTAAAACCTTCTTCACTAATAAAAGTTAAAGCAAATAAAAATTCATTCCAAACTGCAAGAGCTATTATTAATCCTGCAGTTAAAATAACTGGCCATGAAAGAGGTAGCGCAACTCTAAAAAAAAGTTGAAAAGTATTAGCCCCATCAAGTCGTGCAGCTTCAAATAGCTCATCTGGCAATCTAATCATGTAAGATCTAATTAAGAAAGTTGCAAATGGTGCATTTAAAGCTGTGTAGATTATAATCAATCCTATATGTGTATTTAAAAGATGTATCTCCTTCCATAATAAGAACAAAGGCACGATATAAAGTTGTGCAGGAATACTTATACCAACTAAAAGATAGACAGCAATTATTGCAGAGCCTTTAGGGTTTAACTTTGCAAGACTAAATCCAGCTGCTAGTGAAACGGCAAGACACAATAATACTGATCCAGCAACTAACTTTAAAGAATTAAAAAAAACTTTAGCATATTCTCCCTTAACCCAAGCTTCACTAAAATTTTCAAATCTTATTTCACTTGGAGGTCCAAGTGGATTTACGCCAAACTCCATTTGAGGCTTAATTGAATTAAATATAAGAACAGCTAATGGAAGTATCGCTATTAAAGCAAATATAATAAGAATTATATAATTGGATATCACTTCTCTACTTCTATATTTTGCAACTATCATTATATGTCCCACCCAGCTTTTCTAAAAAGACCAAACAAAGCAACTATAATCATAACATAAAAAAACATTAGTGTTCCTATTGCAGAAGAGTATCCAACATCAAATCTCTCAAATGCTTGAGAATACATATAGTTTGCTATTACTTCTGAGCTGTATGCAGGACCACCACCTGTTAAAATGTATACATAATCAAATACTGGAACAGACCAAATTATTATAATCATAATACTAAAAACAAAAACTGGTCTTATCATTGGCAAAGTTATGTATCTAAATTTTTGAAATTTTGTTGCACCCTCAATATCTGCAGCTTCGTAAAGATGATTATCAACTTGATACATTCCTGTTAAATATATAACCACAAGAAAACCCCAAAAATGCCAACCATCTACAAATGCTACTGCAAATAAAGACGTAGATTTCATAGTAAATGGAGATACTGCTAAAAAATCCCAACCAATTCTCTCAAAAAAACCTCCAAGACCATGAATTGGGTGAAATAAATATTTCCAAATTTGACAATTAATTACACTTGCAAGCATGTAAGGAAAAAAGAAAGCAAGTCGAAAAAACATTTGGCCTCTTTTAATTCCTGTAAGTAAATAAGCGCAAGTTAATGCAATTCCAACGGGGACAGTTAGGAAGGCAATAGTCCAGATTACATTATTTATAATCGCTTTTTTAAGATACCTATCATCAAATAGTTCTATAAAATTTTCAAAACCTATATAATTTATTTCACCAAGCCCCCTCCAGTCAGTTAAACATAAAGCTAAACTTGCAAGAGATGGAATGCCTATTACAAATAAATGAATGAATGCAACAGGTAAGACAAAATACCAGGCAACAAAATTTTTATTAGAAAATATTTTCATTTTAAATACAGTGAAGCTTTGAAGCTTCACTGTTTGTATATTTAATTTAGTTTCTTAATGGAACTGGTAAAGTGTCGCCATTTTTTCTAGCTTTATCCCACATCTTTTGATGATCATATAAGAAATCTTCAACAGATATATCGCCAGCCCATACAACTTCCATATCTTTCCAAATATGAACGCCAGGGTCAGCAGGCCAAAAAGTCCAAGTACAATATCCATAATTACCTTCACCGGTAATTCTTGCATATTCGCTAAGATAATCTTGAACTTGAGGAGCAATATCAGTTGGAATGTCACTGCTAGATAGAGTTAATGGAACTACCATTTCTCCAAATTGAAAGTCTTTTGCAATATCAAGAACTTTGTCTTTGTTACTCATTATCCAGTTTAAAACATCTATCGCACCATCTTTATTTTTACCATTTGCATTGACTGACATAGTTGTGCCAATTGCAATCATAAAATTAGGATCTGGTGATTGTGAAGACAGAGATGGAAGTGGAGCCCAACCCCATTCATCATCGCTCGCACCAATACCTAATTGTGTTGCTTGAAAAGTCCAAGTACCAATTGTCATCATAGCTGCCCCTCTATTAGCAAATTGAGCATGGAAATCATCCCATCCAATAGCATAATAATTTTCTAGGCTTCCAGACCAATATCCCTCGTCAACCATATGTTTTTTAAGCAATTCAAGAGCTTCAACAAAAACAGGATCTGTCCATTCTCTTTCACCAATTATTGCTTCATATACAGCTTGAGGACCTGCATAGTTGTTTAAATAAATTCCTACAAGGTGTTCATGAGTTGGTTGCCATCCATCTGATCCATAAGAAAAAACATTCATCCCTTTTGCTTTAATTTTTCCTGCAACATCTTCTAGTTCTTCCAATGTTGTTGGCACTTTCCAATTATTTTCTTCAAATAAAGTTTTATTATAAAGCATAACCATTGATTCATGAGTTTTTGGAATTGCGTATAAACTTCCTTCAAAAACTCCTGAACTATAAGCCCAAGGTATCATCTTGTCTTTCCAGCCAAATTCTGCAGCGTATGAGTCTAAATTTTCTAACATACCAGCTGCATGATACTCTTTTACATAAGATGGACCGGGAGTCTCGACGATATCAGGACCCATACCACCAATCATAGCAGTTCTCATTGAAGTTAATCTTGTTTCATTATCTTCAAATTCGATAACAAGTTCATGATTATCTTGCGAGTTGTTGTAGGCATTTTGTAATTTTTCTATCATTATTGGATCTCTGTCTGCATTTGACTCCATCGACCAAGTTACTTTGGTTTTTGCTAGTGCAGAAAAAGATGTAGATAGAATAATTACAGATGCAAAACTAATTATTGTTCTAATCATAATTCCTCCATTTATATAATACCTTAAAGAAATTTATTATCACTGCAAGTTGATATTACAAATCTGTCAATAAATATCCTAAAATAACCAATTAAATAAATATTAGAATTTATTTTTAATAGTATTTTAATAAAAAAAATATTAATGATAAATCAAATGAAAAATAAATTAATAGATATATGGAGTAAAGGTGAGGCTGCAATTAATGGTTGGTTATCTATACCTAATTCATTTACAGCTGAAGCATTTGGAAAAATGGGTTGGGACTCAGTAACTATAGATTTACAACATGGTCAAAATGACTACTCAACCTCTGTCTCCATGATACAAGCACTTGCAAATGGTACAGCAGTACCTCTTACAAGAGTTCCATGGAGTGAACCTGGTATAATAATGAAAATGTTAGACCTTGGCGTATTAGGAATAATTGCTCCAATGATAAATACAAAAGAGGATTGCGAAAAATTTGTATCTTATTGTTATTATCCTCCTATTGGTCAAAGAAGTTTTGGTCCAATGAGGGCGCAGGTTGCTTATGGATCAGATTATTATCAGCACGCAAATAAAAATATAATAAGTTTGGCAATGATTGAAACTAAAGAAGCGGTTGATAATTTAGATGCCATTCTTTCAGTTCCAAATTTAACAGGTATTTACATTGGGCCTGCAGATATGAGTTCTTCTTATGGTTTACCGCCTAAGTTTGATGTTAAAGAGGATCCAGTTTTTTCAAATATAAAAATGATTGTAAAAAAGGCTAGAGATAAAGGTAAGGTAGCAGGTATTCATAATGGCTCAGTTCAATATTTGAAAGAAATGATTGAAATTGGATTTCAATTTACAAGTTTATTATCAGATTTCAGAATTATGTCATCTCATGCAGAAAGCTTGTTGAAAGAAATAAAAAATATTGATACTAAATCTGATAATACTAGCGCATATTAATAGTAACTCAATTACTAACTAAATCCTCTTCCATTTTAATTAATTCATACCATCTATTCTCTTTTGTATTGAGATCACTATTAAGAACTTCCATTTTAGACGTTATTTCCTGATAGCGTTCATAATTTTCCAAATATAAGTTTGTATCCTTCAATTCATTTTTAATAACTTCTAATTCTTGTTGAATATTTTTTATTTGGGTTGGAAGTTGTTCTAATTCATATTGAAACTTATATGATAGTTTAGCTTTAGAACTTTTTACTTTGTTGTTTTCTGAATATGATTTTTTAGTTTCTTTATTTTTAGCAACTTGTTGATTTTCAGATTTCAAAAAATCACTGTATCCTCCAAAAAACAATGATACATTTCCATCCTCTTTGAAATGTAGAATTTTATTTACAGTTTGATCTAAAAAATCTCGGTCATGCGATACTATTAATAACGTCCCATTATAATTGGATAACATTTCAGTCAATAGATCTAATGTTTCTAAATCTAGGTCATTTGTTGGCTCATCTAAAATAAGTCCAGTCTTCGGATTAGCTAATACTTTTGCCAAAAGTAATCTATTTTGCTCCCCTCCTGATAATGTTTGTATCGTATGATTGACATTTTTAGGATCAAACTGAAAATCTTTCACATAACTACAAACATGCCTATCTCTTCCTTGAACTTTTAAATAATCTCCTCCAGAGGGCACTAAGATATCTTTAATCGATTTTCTGCCATTAAGATCATTACGCATTTGATCGAAATAAGAAAATTCTAAATTTTTTTTCAGCTTGATTTTACCTTTAGAAATTTTTATTTCATTAAGAATTGTTCGAAGAAAAGTTGATTTACCACTTCCATTATTACCTAGCAGACCAATACGATCATTTTTTGAAATTTTGATAGATAGATTTTTAAAAACAAATTCACTTTGATTAGGATATTTTACGAATACTTCTTGGAGCTCAGCAATAAATTTAGATTGATCGGTAGATTTTTTAGATACTTGAGGTCTTAAAGATTTTATTGCACTTCTATAAGATGCTTCATCTTTTTCTAATTGCGCTTTTAATTCTTTAGCTCTTTTTAATCTTTTTTCATTCCTCTTTACACGAGCTTTAACGCCTTTATTCGCCCACTCGAGCTCAATGTTGACAAATTGCTTTCTATTTCTTAATTCTCTATATTCTTGATCGAGTAACTCTTCTGACCATTTGTCAAAATCCTTAAATCCCCTAGGGCTTATTCGTAATTTTCCTCTATCTATCCAAAAAACTTTATTTGTAAAATTACTTAGAAAAGTTCTATCATGACTCACACATATAATTGTCTTATTTAAATTACGTAAGTAACTTTCTAGCCATTCGATGCATTGTAAATCTAGATGATTGGTAGGCTCATCTAATAACAAAACATCTGAGTCTTTTAATAAAGATCTAATTAAGTAAACTTTTCTTTTTTGACCTCCTGAAAGATCTGCAACATTAGCAAGTTTATCTAAATTGAGTTTATTACAAAATATATCAACAAAATGTTTATTTTGTTCATTAAGTAAGTCTAAAAAATTCTCTTCAATGGTTCTGTTATCTAGTTTTTCAAATTTTTGATTAAAATATCCAACTTTAAGACCAGGGTAATTCCATAATTCTCCTGCATCTAAATCTTGATCACCATAAATAGTTTTCATTAAGGTAGTTTTTCCAACACCATTTTTACCAACTAGCGCGATCATATCACCCTTGTGTAAATTAAGATTTAAATCTTGAAAAATTACTTTTTTTCCAAATTTAATTTCTACTTCTCTGAGTGAAAATAATAAATCACTTACCACGAATTAAAATCTTATATAATTTTATAATAAACAACTATAAAATCTAATATCATAAATATTATAAACAAAATTGCGACTCTAAGTAGAGACCATTGACCTTTTGGAAAAATATATTCAAAAAATTTCATAATTATCTCTATAATTGATTTTTTTATTGAAGAAAAATTAAATTAGCGGGCAAATGCCCGCATAATTATGATCTACTATAAATGTAGAAAGCTAGCGTAAATAAAGCAGTTAAAACAACATTTACATATGGTGTAGCACCCGCAATTACTCCTGTAACAATATGAAATAAGATAATCCCAGTAAATAAAAGACTACCAAAAGCAAATAACATTCCAATTGATTTAAGATTTTCTGCAGCGATATCTGGAAATCTCCAGCTCCAAATACCAACTACAAAAAGCACAACACCTGTAAACTGACCAAATGTAATTAAATCTTGCGTAGCTTCCCAACCAGTGCCAAGTGCAATCCATATTGATCCTAAAAATAATGAGCCCAAGCCATTAACTATTAATACAACACCTTGAATTTTGAAAAGTAAGCTAAGATTCATTTATCCTCCTTCAAATATAAAAACTAAATATTAAAGATACAGATTCTGTAAGAACTTTTTGTATTAATTTATAATACTAAATAATTATTATTTTTCATTTAATCGTAACCATTTAATACAATCTTCAAGTCTATCATCCCCCCAGAATACTTCCTTTCCGTCATATATAAATGTAGGACTTCCAAAAACTCCTTTTTTATAAGCATATTCAGTATTGCTTAAGTATTTATCTTTTATTTCCTGTGCATTAGCTTTCTTTATAATATCATCATGATCCAAGTTTAATTCTTGAAAGATTTCATTTAAATTTGGTTGTGTAGCTGGTTCTTTCCCTTGCTGAAACCACCTTTGATATGTTTTGTACACATAATCGACTCCCCATCCTTCATTCATTCCAAGAATTGCAATTTGATTTGCTAAATCAAATTCTTTTAATGGGTATGGTGCTGGTACTTTGGCTTCAAAGCCATAAAATTTTGCTCGTCTTTCAATATCTCTCCACATGTAATCTGATTTTATTTTTTTAGCTGGTGGAGTGAATGGAATGTTATCCATATCCATCATAATTTTTCTTACACTAAAAGGGTGCCAATTAAATTTAATATTTTCTTTTTCTGCAACTTCATGCAACCTATTGACTGTTAAATAAGTATAAGTACTGCCTATTGAAAACCAAAAATTAATTTCTTTCACAAATTTATATTATAAATTATTCATTTTTATTCAATAATTATTACAAACTAATAATAAATTATAATCATTCTAATTTTGTTTGGCAAAAAATATATAAATTACAGGAAGTTTTTTTTAATAAAACAGTCAATTTAACATTATAATTATTATTAAAATTAAATACTTTTAATATTTCATTAACAATTTCATAATATTATCCAAATTTATTAAAATTAAATAAAAGGAGGTAACATGATTGTAGGAAGTTGGACGTACAGCATATCAAACTCAAATGCTATAAAAGCATTTAACACTGCTGCTACTTATTTTAAAAAATATGGTGCAATTGGAGCATCGATTGGAAACCATCTTGGCAAAGATAACGGTTTATATAGTGTGAATATAGGATATGAAAATTATGCTCATTTTGGTGAAGTTGATGATCAAATTTCTAATGATGAAAATTGGGCAAAAGATATGGAGCCCTATTTTTCAGATACAAAGTGGGAAACAAATAATTTTTATGAACCCATGATCCATACTATGCCATCAGATGCTGGAATTAAACCAGTTTTTGCTAATTGGATGTTTTTCCATAAAGATGTCAATTTAATACAAGAAAAAGGTGATATTTTTATAAAAGCATGGATGGAAAATGGTGCAACAGGTGGAACTGTTGGAAGATTAAATGGAAAAGATAATGGTTCTTATGGATTTGGTGTAAGATTTAATAATATGAAAGAGTATGGAGCTGCTCAAGACAAATTAAATGGTGATGATTTTTGGTCAAACCATAAAGAATTTTTGGATGAAGTAGAGCCACAAGGGATGAGTCTTGTAAGGATTTTAGAAACAACATGGGAGTAATTAATGACTTCCTTTTATTGCTTGACCAGTAATAAAGAAGCAGTAAACTTTTTTAGCAGGAATTTTATTCCTGCTATTAAAAATTAATATAATATGAAGGATTCCTTTCGTAAAGAAATAGCTACATCTTTCGGTGGTGCATTTTTAATAATGTTTATGATAGGAATATATTTTGTTTATATTCCATGGAACATAAATAGATTAAATATTTCTGAGTCTCAACTTGGTATTTCAATTTTTGCATTTGGAATAGCAAATTTATTTGCTAATCAATTTGGCGCTAGAGTCCTTGTTCCAAGAATTGGAAGTACTAATACAATTATTTTAGGAATATTTATATTTTCATACTTACCTCTGGCGATTGCCAGTGCACCAAGTTATTTTTATTTTACTCTTTTTTTTATTCCAATTGGGATTGGTGCTGGCTTTATCTTCCCAGTGATTAATGCACAAATTGCTATAATTGAACAAAAAACAAATAAAATTTTATTACCTGTAACTCAGGCATTTTTTTCTGCCGGTTCTTTATTCGGTGCTCTTGGTGCAGCATTATTTATCAAGTTAATTCCTGATCCACGGATTACTTTTTTTATAGTTGGAAGTATGTTTCTTTTTTTCTCAATAATTTACTATTTTTTTGGACTTAGAAAAATTTATGAAGAAAATGAAAAAGTAGAAAAATTTAAAATACCAGAAAAAAACATACTTATTTATGGATTTTTGTTAATGATGAATTTTGCTACATTAGGCATCATTATAGACTGGTCACCAGTTTGGTTAACAAAAGATTTGAGCGCTCCTCTTTTTTTAGGAGGTTTAGCAATTATGTTTTTTAATGCGGGTGAAATAATTGCAAGAGTAAGTGCAAGTAAATTAATCAATAAATTTGGTGAAATTATAATTGGTTCATATTTCAGTATAGTTTCCTGTGTTGTATTATTTATTACAATATTAACTATGAACTTAAATATAATATTGTTTGGTATTTTAATTTTTGGATTTGGTACAGCTAATTTTGTAGCAATTGTTCTGAGACAAGCAATAAGTGAGTCCAATGAGGGTATAAGTTTGACAGTTTCAAATTTGATTACTTTAGGATTTGGAGGTTTTATTTTTGGCCCTGTAGTTGTAGGATATTTAGCTGAATTTATTAGCTTAACATTCAATATGTATTTATTATCAGTAATTTGGGGATTTAATGGATTAGCTTTATTTTATTTAATTAAAAGAAACAAAAATCAAAAAACTTAAAACATTATCTTTTATACTAATGATAAATTGAGTAAGCAAATTCCATATGCTAATATTATCTTACTGCTGATATAGTATAATGGTTATTACAGGCCGTTGGTAACGGTCAGACCCAAGTTCGATTCTCGGTATCAGCACCAGTGCTTTAGCACTCTGTAAAGAGTGCTAAATTTGTTTTTTATAGAGTAAAGTAACGTATTAAAATCACAACCATTGGTATTAATGGTCTTATAGCATTTTTTATTGGCCAATCATTACCATCAAAACTCTCAAAAATTTTTAATGTAGTTCCAAGATTGTAACAAAAAGCAAAAATAGTAAAAATAAACATAATGCCTATAACTTCATTTGGTGAAGTAAAACTTCCAATTTGAAATAATGTAGCAATTAACATCAAAACTACACCGATCATTAAAAATCCAAGAGGTCGACCCATAAACATTGCATCCTTAGATGCAAAACCAAGACTATTTTGTACAAAATTTTTGTTAAAAGCAAAACTTAAACCAAAAAAACCACCAAATAAAATTAGAAAAACATGACAAATAAAAGGTATCATACCTCCAGCTGATTCAATCATAAAATCTCCCTTATTTATTTGAAATAATGTAAACTAAAATTTTTGATTCTCCGATATTTTCTAATTTGAATTCTAATTATTAATAGTTTCATAGATACTTGCTTCTATTTCTGAAAATGTTTTTAAAGATGCTGTATTCATATAAGGTAGCATTTGCATAAATATTGCACACCCAATTTGATTTTTAAAATCAATCCAAAAAAAACTATTAAATATACCTGACCATGAAATACTTCCCTTTGGTCTACCTTCAAGAGTAGTATCGTTATTAATCATAAAACCATATCCAAATTTTTTTTCAATACTATCATCATGATCTAATGATGCTGCCAATTCTTGATCAACAGATGCGATAGCATCAACTTTGAGCTTACCTATTTGATTGGACTTCATCAAATTTATTGAATTTTCAGAAATAACACTATTATCATTGCTTAAAAATAAACGCATAAATTTTGCATAATCTTGTGTAGTTGAGGTTAATCCCCCTCCACCCGAGTGAAAAGATCTGCCTACTCTTTCATCTTGATATTTAGCGATCCTTTTATTGATGATGATGTTATTATCAATATAGTCATAGATATAAGCTAAATTATTAAAATTATTTTCATCTAAGTTAAATGTAGTGTTTCTCATACCAAGTTGATCAAATAAATTTTCTTTCATGTACGCATCTAATTTTTTATTTATTAATTTTTCAATTATGTAACCAAGTAGATCCGTACTGATACCATAATTCCATCTGGTACCAGGTTCAAATAAAATAGGAGCATCTAGAAAATCTTCACCATCATTTTGTATGTCTTGCAATATGTTTTGATCGACTAGAAATTTAATTTCCGGATTTAGAAATTGATACCCATATCCAGAAGTATGATTTAATAAATGTTTAATTTTAATTTTAGTATTAGCTTTTGAATACTGTGGTTTATCGCCTATCAATTGAACAATTTCTATATCTGAAAAACGTTTATCAATATCTTCTATATTTGTTTCTAAACTGATTAAGTTTCTTTCAATTAATTGAAAAATACACAACGATGTAATTGGCTTGGTCATAGATGCAATTCTAACAATTGAATTTTGATTAAAAGGAATCTGTTTTTCTAGATGATTAAAGCCATGATATTGCTCTAAGATATTTTTATTCTTATTTGTAATAATGACAGATAAAGAAGGTATCTTGTGCTTATTAAAAATATTTTCAATTTTATTACTAAGTATTTCTATATTCATAAAAATTATTCAAACATATATTCTTTTTTAAATTTAATTGTATTAAATCTTTTTAAAATTTTTGATTATTAAGAGTAAATTTAAAAATGTAACAAATGAAAAAAACATGGCATTAATGGAAATAATATCTAAATTTGTTTCTCCTGGACTATTTGTAATTACATATCTCCAAAAATTAATTGATACTAAAAATTGGATTATAAAAATACAATAAATAAGTGGAGATTGTTTTTCTAGACCTCGAAAAATTATAGTGACAAAAGATAAAGCCAAAGATAAAAAAATTATACCAATAATCTCTGACAATCCTGCTACGGCATGATTAAAGAAACCTAAGTTGTTCAAAGCAAATTCATCAGTAAATACTAAAAGTTGAATAGCATAATAGGAGAAGAAAATGATATTAATAATAATGATTAAATTATCTATATTTTTTTTGAACATATCTGTGTATCATGTAAAAAAAATAAATAATCAATATGGAAATTACTTTATACTATTTTAAAATACCTTTTTGGAGAGCAGAAGTAACGAGACTGGCTTTATTTATAGGAGATATTCCCTTTAATGATTATCGTGTAGAAGGAAAAGAAATTGATGACCTCAAAGCAACAGGATTATTGCCCAATAAGCAAATTGCTCCTTTTAAACAATTACCAATATTAGATGTTGACGGTAAAATTATTGCTCAAACAGGTGCCATTGCAAGATATTGTGGAAAATTATCAGGTTTATATCCAAAAGATAATGATTTTGAAGCAGCTCAAATAGATCAAATTATTGATGCAGCACAAGATATTAACTATCTCGTCACCCTATCTGGCAGAGATAAAGAAAAGGATCGATTAGAATTAGCAAGAAAAATATTATCTACAAAACACCTGCCCAAATGGTTTCAATTTCTTGAAAACTTGCTTGAAAAAAATGATGGGTCTAGTTTTTTTGTTGGTAAAAATATTTCTATTGCTGATCTAGCAATTTGGAGATTACTAGGTTGGCTAACATCAGGCCTTTTAGATGGAGTACCAACGAATATTTTAGAGCCTTATAAAAGATTAAAAAAATTAAGAGAAGAAATCTACAATCATCCAAAGGTCAATGAATGGATGATGAAAACATATGGAAAAATTATTTAATTATTAAAATGACTGCACTAAGTGTTAATGTTAACAAATTTGCTTTAGTAAGAAATGCTAGAGGTGCTGATTTACCAAACTTAATTGATATTAGTAATAAATGTTTAAAATACGGAGCTGATGGAATTACAGTACATCCGCGACCTGATGAAAGACACGCAAAATTTTCTGACCTAGAACCTTTAAAAAAACTATTATCAAAATTTGAAAATAAAGAATTTAATGTAGAGGGATACCCATCAGATTTTTTTGTCAAAAAAGTAATTGAAGTTAAACCAGATCAAGTAACTTTAGTACCAGATCCACCTGGTGCTCTTACCTCTTCTTTTGGTTGGGACTGTGAAACTAACAAAAATTTATTAACAGATATAGTTAGTGAATTTAAGAGTAATAATATTCGTGTTTCAATATTTATTAACCCATCTATAAAAACACTGGAAAATTTAGAAGTGATACAAACTGATAGAGTAGAACTTTATACTTTTGATTATGCTCATAACTTTAATGAAAATAAGGAAAAAGCAATTAAAGATTATATGATCGTAACAAACTATTTAGAAAAAGAGTTTCCAAAAATTGAATTAAATGCTGGTCATGATTTAAATTTAGAAAATTTAAAGTTTTTTTTAGATAAAATAAATAATATCAAAGAAGTGTCTATTGGCCATGCTCTCATCTGTGATACTTTTGAATTTGGCTTACAAGAAACAATCAAAAAATATTTAACCCTAACAAATAATTAAGTGACTTTTATATTTTGGCTTCAGTTTGCTACTGTCTGTGTTGCAGGGGCAATGTCACCTGGCCCAAGTTTAGCATTAATTATAAGAAATAGTACCACAATTAGCAGATTTGCAGGATTTATGACTGCTATTGGTCATGGGATTGGTATGGGTGTCTACGCAGTTTTTGCAGTTACTGGGCTTATAATTATTTTAACTACAAATGAAATACTATTTCAATTTATACAAATTATTGGAATTCTATTTTTATTATTTATTGGCTTCCAATTTCTTTTAAAAAAAAATCGAGAAATTGAACATATAAATAATCAAAAAAATTTTAATTCATTCTTACAAGGTTTTTCTATAGCAATTTTAAATCCTAAAATTCTAATATGGTTTTCAGCAGTATTTTCACAATTTGTAAAAATTGATGCTTCCTTTTTTTCGCACTCAATTCTTGTCATTACTGCATCTGTAATAGATGGAATTTGGTATATTATAGTTACAATTGTAGTAACAAGTTATGGAATGGGTGATTTTTTCCAAAAGAGAAAACATATTATTCAAAAAATATCAGGGTTAATTTTAGTCTTAATTGGTGTTTTGTTAATTATTGATTTCTTCTAAAACTCTTAAGATATTTTTTCCCATAATTTTTTCAATTTCAGTATTTTTATATCCTCTTTTTTCTAAACTTTCTTGAATTATCATGTGGTTTAAACAATCATTCCAATTATTTGGCAAACAATCAAGACCATCATAATCACTACCTACTCCAACATAATCAATTCCTATTTTATTAATTACATATTCAATATGATCAGCAAATACTTCTATACTTGGACATATGTCTGATAATTTTTTTTGAAGAAAATGTTGTTTTGCTATCCACTGAGAAGTTTTGTTAGAATATTTTCTTTCAATTGAATTTAGTTCATCAAGATATTTTTTTCTTTCTTTAGCTTCTCTCTCTTTAAAAGATTTATCAATAAAAAAAGGATATGGATTAAGACCAATCAAACCTTTTACTTTTTTGATTGCTTCAATTTGATCATCTTTTAAATTACGAAAATGAGGACACAAATTATACACGCTAGAATGTGAGGCTATAAAAGGTTTGGTACTTATTGATGCAATATCCCAAAAACTTTTCTCTCCAATGTGCGAAACATCAATTAACACATTATTATCTTGGCAAATAGAAATAACTTCTTTCCCAAATTCGTTTAAACCATGACTTTTAAGTTTTGAAGAATTGTATGTCTCATCATAATTTGATGAAACCCATTCCAAAGAATGATTCCAAGTTGGGCCAAAATAGAAAAGACCTCTTTCTATAAAATGATATAAATTATTAATATCATTTTCTAAACCCTCCCCACCTTCCATTGAAATTGGAAGCATTAACTTATTGTTATTAATTGCTTCATTAATGTCTGAAAGTTTTTTTGGAATGACAATTTCTTCATGTGACGAAATTCTTTCAATCTCATCATACATTTTATCAGCTCTTTTAAAAAAATTTGGTTCTTTAGAATTAGTTGAAACCCAAATAATTAAAATTTCTAAATCAATTTCAGATTTTAATAATCTTGGTATGTCCGTATGCCCATGCGATGTAAGTTTTGTAACATCTTCACCTTCGATAACTCTTTGCACAAGATCATTATGCAAGTCAGCTACAAACATTTAATTATTTAATAATCTCCATTTTAATTATTTTATCTGGATCTGCAGGTGGTTCACCTCTTGAGATGTTATCTACATATTCCATACCTTCGGTAACTTGAGCCCAAACAGTATATTGACCATCTAGAAAAGAGCAGTCATTAAAACAAATAAAAAATTGACTGTTAGCACTATTTGGGTTTTGTGCTCTTGCCATTGACACGGCTCCTCTTCCGTGGTTTTCTGACGAAAATTCAGCCTCTATGTCAGGAAGTTTTGATCCACCTGTACCAGCCCTTGACAAGTTAAAACTATCATTGCTTGAATTCCCAAATTCTACATCTCCTGTTTGAGCCATAAACCCATCTATAACTCTATGAAAAACAACCCCATCATACTGTCCTTCTTCTATAAGTTGCTTGATTTGTTTAACATGTTTTGGTGCTACATCTGGTTTTGTCTCTATTACAACAATACCATCTTTAAGTGTCATATGGATAATATCTTTTTTTTCATCAGCCATTAAAATCTCTCCTTTTAAAAATATTGAGAAAATGAAGATGAAAATAAATAGTTTTTTAAATTTAATCATATTTGTTTTCTTTACCTTCACCCAAATTGTTTTATATATATGTAATGCACATCTTTGAAGAAAATATCAAGAAATTAGATTTAAATATTCCTGATATGCCAGCTCCACTTGCAAATTACGTTCCTTATAAAGTTTCAGATAGTACCATTTATGTATCAGGTCAAGGACCTGTAATAGATGGTAAAATTTTGTATAGTGGAAAAGTTGGTGTAGATATTTCTGAGGAAGAAGGAATAAAAGCCGCTGAAATTTGCTGCATTAACATTATCGCAGCTCTGAAAACATCAATAAATGGAGATTGGGATAGATTAGACACCTTTTTGAAACTTGGGGGCTTTGTTAATTGTAATGATAACTTTACTGATCAACCTAAAATCATAAATGGAGCATCAGATTTATTAGTTAGTATATTTGGTGATAAAGGAAGACATACACGGTTTGCAGTTGGATCAAATGCTCTTCCACTCAATATTTCTGTCGAAATAGACGCAATAATTAAAATTAAATAGCATACTCAAAATGAGTGAACATTTTTTTTGCTCTTCGCTCAGTAAAATCAAAAGTTCTGAATGGAATGAATGTGTTGGAAATGATCATCCATTCTTACAATATGAATTTCTTCACGCTTTAGAAAAAAGTAATAGTGCAAATACCAAAACAGGTTGGCAGCCATATCATTATATTGAACAAGAAAATGATAAAATTATCTCATTATGTCCTCTTTATATAAAGAACCATTCTTTTGGAGAATATATTTTTGATCATTCTTGGGCTGATGCTTATCATCGATATGGAATAAACTATTATCCAAAACTTCAATCTGCAATACCGTTTACACCAGTAACTGGTGATAGAATTGTTTTAAACAAATCAGTAAAAGATAAAAAGGGAAAGCAAGTTCAGGTAATTAATAATATTATACAAGAGGCAAAAAAAATAAATGTTTCTTCTCTCCATTTTAATTTTATCAATGATGCATCAAATTGGAATGGTATTGATAATATTATGGTCAGATCAGGAATACAATTTCATTGGAACAATAATGAATATCAAAATTTTAATGAATTCTTAAATGACTTATCCTCAAGAAAAAGAAAAATTATTAGGCGTGAAAGACAATGTGTTGAAAATAACAATTTAACTGTAAAATTACTTAATGGAGATGATATTAAAGAAGAACATATAAATTTTTTTTACGATTGTTATTTAGATACAACTGGAAGAAAATGGGGTTCTACTTATTTAACTAAAGAATTTTTCTTTGAAATATTACATAATTTTAAAAACAAAATATTACTTATAATGGCTTATCAAGCAGATAAAATGGTTGCGTCTGCAATTAATTTTTTAAGTAAAACTCATTTATATGGACGTTTATGGGGATCAAAATATGAAGTGCCATTTTTACATTTTGAACTCTGTTATTATCAAGCTATTGAATATGCAATTCAAAATAAGATTCAAATTGTAGAAGCAGGTGCTCAAGGTGAGCATAAATTACAAAGAGGTTATGCGCCTACAAAAACATGGAGTGCTCATTGGATAAAAGATCAAGAATTTAGCAAGGCTATTCGAAATTTTCTTGATAATGAAAGTCAGCTTATTGAAAACCAAAAAGAAAAATTAGAAGATTATCTTCCTTTCAAAAATTAGGCTAATTCTTTCTTTACTTCTTGTTTATTAGAAAATTCAAAGTTAATTTTTTTATCTTTATATGTAATTTCAACATGCCCACCTTTGGCAAGTTTACCAAAGATAAGTTCTTCAGCCATTGGTTTTTTAACTTTTTCTTGTATTACTCTACCTAATTCTCTAGCACCATAGACTTCATCATAACCCTCTTCAGCTAAAAATTCCTTTGCTTCTTTATTAATTGATAATGAAACTCCTTTATCTTCAAGCTGTGCTTCAATTTCTATAATAAATTTATCTACTATCGAAAGTACAATATTTTTAGATAAATGATTAAAATGAATAATTGAGTCAATACGATTTCTAAATTCTGGTGAAAAAATTCTATTTATTGCATCACTACTATCATCATTAGATCTTTTTGCATTAAAACCAATTTTGTTTTTAGATACATCAATTGCACCGGCATTAGTTGTCATAATTAATATAACGTTTCTGAAATCTATCGTCTTACCATTATGATCAGTTAGTTTTCCATAGTCCATTACTTGTAAAAGAATGTTGAATAAATCATAGTGAGCTTTTTCTATTTCATCCAATAACAATACACAATGAGGATTTTGATCGACTCCATCAGTTAATAATCCACCTTGGTCAAAACCTACGTATCCAGGAGGAGCTCCAATAAGTCTGCTCACAGTATGACGCTCCATATATTCTGACATATCAAATCTAAGAAGTTTAATGCCAAGTGTATTACTTAACTGTTTAGCTACTTCAGTTTTCCCTACTCCTGTAGGCCCAGAAAATAAATATGAGCCAATTGGTTTTCCATCTTCTCTTAGTCCTGCTCTTGCCAACTTAATAGAAGATGATAATTCTTCGATGGCTTTGTCTTGACCAAAGACAAAATTTTTCAAATCTCTTTCTAAATTTTTTAAATTGTTCTTATCACTTTGATTAACAGATTTTGTCGGAATTCTTGCCATTAAAGCAACTACTGCTTCAATATCTTTGGAAAGAATAATTTTTTTTCTCTTTTCTTCTGGTAATAAATATTGAGATGCTCCTGCTTCATCGATAACATCAATAGCTTTATCTGGAAGCTTTCTATCACCTATATATTTATTTGATAACTCAACGGCACTAATAATTGCTTCCGGTGAATATTTAATATTATGGTGTTCTTCATAGTAAGTTTTTAAACCCTCAAGAATTTTAACAGTCTCATCTTTGGATGGCTCCTTAACATCAATTTTTTGGAACCTTCTTACTAAAGCTCTATCTTTTTCAAAATAATTTTTAAATTCCTTGTACGTTGTTGATCCAATACATTTAAGAGTGCCATTTCCTAGAGACGGTTTTAATAAATTACTTGCATCCATTGAGCCTCCACTCGTTGCTCCTGCCCCTATAACTGTGTGTATTTCGTCGATAAATAGAACAGCTTTATCTTTCTTTTGTAATTCTTTAAGAACTGCTTTCAATCTTTCTTCAAAATCACCTCTGTATCTTGTTCCTGCTAGTAATGCACCCATATCTAAAGAATAAATTACAGCATCCTCCATAATTTTAGGGACTTTTCTTTCTGTAATTCTTTTTGCCAAACCTTCAGCAATTGCTGTTTTTCCAACACCAGGGTCTCCAACAAATAAAGGATTATTTTTTTGTCTTCTGCATAAAATTTGAATTGTTCTATCTAATTCTTTGCTTCTACCAATGAGCTTATCAATTTTACCATCTTTTGATTTTTCGTTAAGATTTATACAAAATTGACCTAAAGCACTTTTGGGTTTTTGTTGTGCATTATTATCATTTGTTTGACTATCTACAAATTCTTCATTTTCAAAACTTTCGTTAGCTTTTGAAATACCATGTGAAATATATTGAACCGCATCTAATCTGCTCATATTTTGTTGATGAAGAAAATATACTGCATGGCTTTCTTTTTCAGAAAATAAAGCTACAATCATGTTAGCTCCAGTAACGCTCTCTCTTCCACTTGATTGAACGTGAATAGCAGCTCTTTGTAAAACTCTTTGAAAACCATTTGTTAATTTTGGCTCTCCTGTAAAATTTTCTTTAAGATTTTCTAAATCATTAATAATAAATTTTTCAACGCTTTCTTTTAAATTTGTAATATCAACTGCACATGCTTTAAGTACACTTATCGCATCTTGATCTTCTAAAAGAGAATACAATAGATGCTCAAGAGTTACATACTCATGCTTATAATTAGTTGCTAATTGATATGCTTCTCTTAATGTTTTTTCTAAATTTTGTGACAGCATTAACTTTTTTCCATTGTACATTGTAAAGGATGTTCATTTTTTTTTGCCATATCCATTACTGATTTACATTTAGACTCCGCTACCTCATAAGTAAATGTTCCACACACTCCAATACCATTTTTATGAACATGTAACATAATTTGTGTTGCTTCTTCTTGTTTTTTATTAAATATTTTTTCTAAAACCATTACAACAAATTCCATGGGAGTGTAATCATCATTCAGTAATAAGACATTATACATTGAAGGTTTTTTTGTTTTTGGTTTAGTATCTAATAATAGACCTCTTTGAAAATCCTCATTATTATTGTTATTTTGATCTTCATTTGCCATAATTATTAAATAATATGTTTTGAAATATTTTAAAGTATTTTTATGTTTGAAAGCATCGAAAATCTTATGATAATCAAAGAAAAATGAAAAAAAATTTATTATTAATCATAATTTTAAATAGTTTTTTAATATTAAGTTTTTCATCAAATCTATTTGCTAAAAAAGCAGCTATTGTAATCGATTTTGATACTGAAGAAGTTTTATTTGAGGTCAATGCTGATACTAGAAATTATCCAGCATCCCTTACAAAAATAATGACTTTGTACATTGTATTTGATTATATAAAAAAAGGAAAACTGAGTTATGATAGTCAATTGAGTGTATCAAGTGTTGCTGCATCTAGATCGCCAAGTAAATTATATTTAGAAGAAGGTTCAAGTATCAAGGTGAGAGACGCAGTAAATGCACTTATTATTAAATCTGCAAATGATGTAGCTACTGTAGTAGCGGAAAATATAGCAGGAACAGAAAAAGAATTTGCGAAACTTATGACTGAATATGCAATAAATCTAGGTATGAGAAGCACAACATTCAAGAATGCGTCTGGTCTTCCTAACAGAGCTCAATTGACAACCGCAAGAGATATAGCAAAGTTATCTCATGCTTTGATTTCAAACTTTCCTAATGAATATAAATTATTTAGCAATACAAAATTTTCTTATAAAGGAAAAACATATAAAACTCATAATAAATTAATGCTTAGTTATGAAGGAGCAGATGGAATTAAAACTGGGTATATAAAAGCATCTGGATTTCAATTAGCTTTTTCCGCTGTAAGAGACAATAAAAGACTAATTGGTATAATCTTTGGCGGCGATACTGGGAGCCAAAGAAATAAATCTCTTAAAATTATTATGGATAAAGAATTTGCTGAATTAAATAAGAAAACAAATAACAATAAAAAAGAAATTATTAAAAAGGAAGTAAAAGAGGTTAAAAAAAATAATTACTCAATTGTTGTTGGAACATTTAAATATAGAAATAATGCAGAAAAACAAATTAAATTAATTAAAAGTAAATATCCAGTTTCTACAAGAGATAAAATTTCAAATATAGTTTTGATAAAAGTTAGCGGCAAACAACTATATGAATCTAGATTTGAAAATTTTTCTAAAAAAGAGGCTTATACAGCTTGTAAAAGACTAAAAAAATATAACCGTGATTGTTTTGTTAGATTGTAAATTTATAATTTACGCCACTTAAAGATAATTGATTTTCGATAATTTCTGTTAGAGATTTAAGACCTTCTTGAGAGGTTGACTCTGCTCTACATGTCAATTGGTTTTGAGTATTACTAGCTCTCATTAAAAACCATCCATTATCATTTTCAACTCTTATGCCATCAATGTCAATTATTTTACCCTCTGTATTTTTTATTCTGTCTTTAATCTCCTCAATAATTAAAAATTTTTTTGTTTCATCAACATCAAATCTTGTTTCTGGTGTTGAAAATGTTTTTGGGTAAACATTAATTAATTCATTTAATGATTTTTCCTGGTTACATAATATTCTTAATAAACGTAATGCAACGTACATAGCATCGTCATAGCCATAAAAATCATCAGCATAACAAACATGGCCGCTCATTTCTCCAGATAATGGAGAGTTCAATTCTTTCATTTTTTCTTTAATAGGTGAATGTCCAGTTTTAGACATTATTGGATCGCAGTTGAGTTTTTTTGCTTCATCAAAAAAAACTTTACTAGATTTCACATCCATAATTATTTTTGGATTATCATATAAGTTTGCAATTTCAGTACATAGTAATAATATATATTGATCTGCCCAAACTAAATTACCTAAATTATCTACAACACCCAAACGGTCTCCATCTCCATCAAAGGCAAGACCTATGTCACATTGGTTGTCTTTAACTGCTTTTATTAATTGCTCCATATTCTCTGGAACCGTAGGGTCTGGATGATGATTTGGGAAATTGCCATCAACTTCTTCATTTATTAAAATATTTTCAGAATTATTTAAATTATTTGTAACTTCTTTAACGACTGCTCCCATTGCACCATTACCAATATCCCAAGCAATTTTTATTTTCTTATTAAGGTTAATATTTTGTAATATTCTTTTGGTATAATATAATTTAATGTCTCTATTAATAATCTCACCTTGTGCTAATTTTAAGTTATCCTGATCAATTAATTTTTGTAGACTTTGGATATCTTCAGCATAAAAAGAATGTTTATCTAAAACCATTTTGAAACCATTATATTCTGAAGGGTTGTGTGATCCCGTAACCATAATAACAGCATCAGCTTCAAGATAGTAATGAGAAAAATAAGTCATTGGAGTTGGTCCCATACCAATATTTATAACTTTTGCTCCTGAGTCCTTTAATCCTTCACAAAGAGATTGGTGTAAATCTGGTGATGTGAGTCTTCCATCATAACCAGTTGCAATTATGTTAGATTTTAATCTATTAATTACAGTGTATCCAAATGTTCTGCCTATCGTATACGCTGTATTTTCATTAATATTCTCTCCAACTACTCCTCTGATGTCGTACTCTCTAAGTACTTCTTTATCAAAATTTTCAATTTTCAATTTATTTTCCAGTTCCATAGTATTTAAATCCCAACTCTTTTAAATCTTCGGGAATATAAATATTTCTTAGATCAAAAATTATTTTTTCTTTTAAAAGTTTCGATATTTTTTTGAAATTTAACGCTCTAAATTCATTCCACTCAGTTCCAATAATAATTGCTGAAGCTCCCTCACAAGCTTCATAAGGAGAATTGAAAAAAATTAGATTAGTATTTTCTTTTTTGGCATTATTCATTGCTTTAGGATCATAACATTGAACATTATATCCTTTTTCAAATAGATTAGTTGCAATTTTCATGGAAGTAGAGTCTCTGACATCATCAGTATTAGGCTTGAAGCTTAAACCAAGCAAACAAATAGTAGATTTATTGTTAACATTTGAAATTATTTTATCTAAAATTTTTATTATACGATCTTGGTTAGATTTATTAACCGCATTAATAATTGATAAATCAATATTTTTCTTTTTAGCAGTTGAAGCAAATGCCTTAACATCTTTTGGAAAACATGATCCACCAAATCCAGGTCCAGCATTTAAAAATTTAGATCCTATTCTTTTATCTATACCCATCGCATACGCAACTTGTTGAACATCAGCACCCACAACTTCGCACAAATCTGCAACCTCATTAATAAAAGCTATTTTTGTTGCTAGAAAACTATTACATGCATATTTAATTATTTCAGAAGTTTCAATAGAGGTAGCTACAATTGGGGTTTCTTTAAGAAATAAAGGTCTATAAAGTTCCTTCATAATATTTTCAGATTTTTTATTTTCTGTTCCGATAACTACTCTATCTGGTCTTATAAAATCATTAATGGCAGATCCTTCTCGAAGAAATTCTGGGTTAGATACTACATCAAAAAGTTTTTGATCAATCTTTTTTGAAATAATTTTTTTTACTTCCCTTGTGGTTCCAACGGGAACAGTGGACTTAGTTACAACTAAACAATATTTATTAATGTTATCAGCAATTTCTGCAGCAACTTGCCATACAAAACTTAAATCAGCCTCATCCTCCAATCTTCTTGTTGGAGTTCCTACAGTAATAAAAATTATATCAGTATTATCTAAATTATTTTTTATTGTTGATACAAAAGATATTAATTTTGTTTTATTAATATGCTTGTCTAGAAGTTCATCCATACCTGGTTCAAAAAATGGACACTTCCCTGATTTGAGCATGTCAAGGCGTGTATTATCTTTGTCTACACATGTTACAGAATAGCCAAATTCAGCAAAGCATGCGCCTGTGACGAGCCCAACATAACCTGTTCCAATGATTGTAAGTTTCATTATTCTACGATTGTATCTATTATTCTGTTAAATAAACTAAATATTGCTAGTTTGTTATAAATAATATTGAGAAAATTACTGGAAAAATGTAAATTTTTTATTAATTACATTAAAACATGTCAAATGACCAAATAATACAAACTGGCATTAATAATATTTCAAGTGAGTGGTTTAGAGCAAACATAGATCGCAAAACACTTAAAATACTCTCTAAAAGAACTGATTACGAGGGCTGGAAACATATTATAATTTTTACACTATCACTCTCATGCCTTGGCATCCTATCAGCTTACTTCTGGCAGACGTGGTGGTTTATACCATTCTATCTCGCATACTGCATGTTCTGGGGTGGAGCAGATGCTATTTGGCACGAATGTGGTCATAGAACAGCTTTTAAAACACGAAGGTTAAATGATTTATTTTATCATATTGCAAGCTTTATGAATAATTTTGAGCCTGTTAGATGGAGGTGGAGTCATTCTCTACATCATAGTTATACCGCTTCAGTTGATCCTCATGATTATGAAGCTGATGGAAGTATTTTTTCTAAACACACACTTTTTAGTTTTGTAATTAATTTTATTCCCGGAATTGGATTTTTTACAATACATAAATCACTTTATATTGAAATTATCAAACACGCTCTTGGAATTAAAACAGATGTAATGAGAGATTGTATACCTCAAGATAAAATTCAAGATTGTATTAACAGTTCAAGAATTTTTGTTTTTCTTTGGATATCAATAATTTCTTCTTCAATTTACTTTAGCTCATTACTACCAATATTATTATTTTTAGTTCCAAAATTTTTTGCAACTTTCAATGGTATTTGGGGCATTACTCAACATATGGGTTTACAAGAAAATACAAAAGATCATCGTCTATCTACTAGATCTATAAGATTAAACCCTGTGTTTAGTTTTATCTATTGGAAAATGGAATATCACATTGAACATCATATGTTTCCAATGGTCCCATCTTATAATCTTCCTAAATTATATGAAGTAATAAAAGATCAGTTGCCTGAACCACAAACTTTATACTCTGCATATAAAGATATAATTCCAGCTGTTATTAAAAAATCAAAAAACCCAGATTATTTTATACCTGTTCAAGTTCCAAATAATTAAACTATACTTGACACTTCCTGAACTTTAGTTTTATTGATAATATATGGAGTTAAGAAATTTTATTGATGGTAAGTTTATTGATTCAATATCAAAAAAAAATATTCCTGTTTTAAATCCAGCAAATCAAAAAATTGTAGGAAATATTGATGAAGCACTAGATGAAGAAATAGATTTAGCCTTCCAAGCAGCTAAAAGAGCTTTCGATAAAAGAATTTTAGTTGATATGGACTCTAAAGATAAATCAAATATGATGAGAGCAATTGCTCAAAAATTAAGGGAACGAAAAGATGAAGGGGGTAAACTTTTAAGTCAAGAAAATGGTAAAACAATTAATCAATGCGTAGATGAATTTAAAGGAGCAGCAGATACATTTGACTTTTATGCTGGACTAACAGATAAAATAGAAAATAAATTAATCCCATCAGGAAATGATACTTTAAATTATGTTGTCTTAGAACCTTTTGGAGTAGCACTACAAATTGTTCCATGGAATTATCCAGTTTCTTTGTTTTCAGGAATGGTTGCACAAAACTGGATAGTTGGTAATACTATCATAATTAAACCTCCTGAGTTGTGTCCAATTTCTTCAAATTTTTATGGTCAAATATTTGAAGAGGTTGGTGTCCCTAAAGGAATTATTAATATTATTCATGGTTATGGTGAAACCACTGGAAGAAAGCTTGTTCAACATTCAGGTTGTGACTATATCGTTTTCACAGGATCCCCGGAAGTTGCATCAGAAATTTTAAAAGAAACAGCTGATAGAATTATACCCACACATTTTGAATTAGGTGGGAAGTCTGCAGCAATTATTTATCCTGACGCTGATATTGATAAAGCTGTTGATAGTACTGTTAAAGGAATTTTTAAACCTAATGCAGGACAAATATGTGTAGCAATGTCGAGGGTAATTGTTCATCCTAAAATAAAAGATGAATATATGACAAAACTTGTAGCTAAAACTCAAAAATTAAAAGTAGGTGCTGGTGACGAAGATGGAACACAAGTAACACCTCTTATTTCAACTGAACAAATGCAAAGAGTTTCGAATTATGTAAAATCAGGAATACAATCTGGTGCCACTTTAACATTAGGTGGAGATAAAGCTGATAGAGATGATGGTAATTTTTATCAACCAACAATTTTTGATAATGTTAAAGTTGAAGCAACAATTGCTCAAGAGGAAATCTTTGGTCCAGTTACATCAATTTTTGATTTTGAAGATGAAGAAGAAGCTATAAATATTGCAAATTCAACAAAATATGGATTAGCTTCTGGTGTGTTTACTGCTGATGATCAAAAAGCAAAATGGACAGCAGATAGGATTCAGGCTGGTATCATTTGGCATAATGACTGGTTTGTTGATGGTAAAAATCTACCTGGAGGTGGTTATAAAAGATCAGGCTACGGAAGAGATGGTGGAGTAGATGGTGTATATAGCCATGGACAAACGAAAAGAATCAGTAAAAGACTCTACTAGTTGACATTTGCAACTAATTTTAGTTTAAACTTTATTATTATTAATTAATATTATTTTTTAATTACCAGGGAGGAATTATGAAAATTATTAAAATATTACTTATTACTTTATTTCTTTTTCCAGTTTCTATGCAAGCTTATGCTGGACCAACTGGACAAGATCTAGGTGATAAATGGTGCTCAGATGTAAAAATGCATTTTTATGCTGGCGGTCCTGAGGCTGGTGGCTTTGCTGGAATAGTTGCAGCAGGAGCAATGAATGCAATAAGAGATACGGGCGCAGATGCTGAAATTATTTACTCAGAATGGGATTTTGAAAAAATGGTTCGTCAACTAAGAGAGTCTGTAGGTCTTGGTGTTGACGCTATTGCAATGATGGGACATCCGGGGGATGAAGCTCTAATGCCTTTAGCAAAACAAGCTGCTGAAAAAGGTATTCTAATGACATATCAAAACGTTGATCCATCAGGTGTAAGAGCAAAATTTGGTGGTGGATACGTAGGAGCAAATTTAGCAACTCAAGGTAAAGCTCTTGCAAGAGAAGCAATTAGACAATTTGGCTTCAAAGCTGGAGATCACGCTATAGTGATGGTTCCTATTGGAGATTACGCTAGAGCCCAAAGAGAAGATGGTGCAAGAATCATATTTGAAGAACACGGAATGACAGTTACTGTTCTTGATGGACAACCAGCTTATGCTTCAGATCCGAATATGACTATCCCAGTTTTCTCAGCAGCGTTAAATGCAAATCCTGAAACAAAAGTAATTGTTCACTCTGGAAGTGATGTGATGAATGTTGCAGAAGGTATTGCCAAAGCTGCTGGTTATGGACCAAATGAGTTACTTCAAATTGGATTTGATACTAGCCCACAAATTATGTCGGCATTTGAAAAAGGATATGTTCATCTAACATCTGATCAACAACCTTTCCTTCAAGGGTATCTTCCAGTGTTATCACTTTGTCAAACAGCTGTACTTGGTACTGGTGCAATAAACCAAGATACTGGTGCAGGATTTGTTGATACAAATAACTATCAAGCTGTTAAAGCTCTTGCTGATGCAGGCTTAAGATAGATAAATATATTGCTAACCCATTTTAATGGGTTAGCATTTCAAAATTTATGGAAAATATCATTGAATTAGATAATGTTACAAAAAGATTTGGCGGTATTACTGCTCTAAACAAAGCATCATTAAAAGTAACCAGGGGTGAAGTCGTCGGTTTAATTGGTGATAATGGCGCAGGTAAATCAACATTAATTAAAACACTAGTAGGCGTTTATAGTCCTGACGAAGGTGACATACTTATAAGAGGAAAAAAAGTAAATGCTTGGAATGCACTCAAGGCTAGAGAGTCTGGTATAGAAACTGTTTTTCAAGATAGAGCTTTAACTCCACAACAATCGATTGTTAAAAATATTTTTATGGGTAAGGAACTTCGGTATCCATTTGGTTTTATAAAAGAAAAAGAGCAAATTTTTGAAGCAAATAGATTAATAAGAGAAATAGGTTTTACATCAAAATTAATAAACGCTGAATCTCCAGTTGGAAATTTATCCGGAGGTGAAAGACAAGGCGTAGCAATTGCAAGAGCAATTTATAATAAAGCAGAATTAATTGTTCTTGATGAGCCAACAAATAACTTATCTCTTAATGAAACACAGAAAGTTTTTGATTTTGTCTTAAATGTAAAAAAATCAAATAGATCTGTTCTATTTATTGGTCATAATATTTATCATGTATACGACATATCAGATAGATTTGTAATTTTAGATAGAGGAGAAGTCGTTCATCAACTCAATAAGAATGACATATCAACTCCTGAAGAACTCATGAAAATAATGAGGGATACTATAGGGGCACACTAATGAGCAATAATAATTCATATTTAAGTAATTACTTTCACAGAAATGGAAGAGCTTTAGGAAGCATTGGATACTTTGTACTTTTAATGGTAATTTTTTTAATAGGTGCACCAGAAGCTTGGATAAGACCTAACCTTCATCAATCAGTATTTGTCATGATGCCAACTTTGATATTTTTAACTATACCATTAGTTTTTTTAGTTGCATCTGGTGAAATAGATCTTTCTTTTGCCTCTACTTATGCTGTAGCAGCTTATGTATTTGCTTTACTTGTTAAAAATGGAGTTGATCCAGCTATTTGTTTAGCTCTTGGTATTTTTACTGGAGCAGCTATTGGTGCTCTTGTTGGAACATTAATTGTTGTATTTAGACTTTCCTCTCTTGTTGCGTCACTTGGAGTGTTATTTTTACTGAGAGGTGTAATTCTCTTATTATCTAACAGCAGATCAATTACGATTATGGAAGTAGAGAACCACTGGATCTACCCTCTTTTAGTTGGAAATTTTTATGGCTTCCCAATGCAAATTTTTTGGGCAGCAATATTTGTGATTTTTTGCTATTATTTTTTTAATAAACATGTTTTTGGTATTCATATTCAGCATGTAGGAGATAATTCTGTTAGTGCAGAACAAATGGGTATAAATGTAAATGCTGTTAAAATAAAAGCTTTTATGTTTGTTGGTGTTGGTGCAGCAATAGGTGGAATTTTTACAACGATGATTACTTATACATTTTTTCCTACTCAAGGATTTGGTTATTTATTGCTTGCTCTAGCAGCTGTTTTTGTTGGCGGTACTCCTTACTGGGGAGGGTTAGGGACTATTATTGGAGCAGTATTTGGCGTTGGTATAATTGCCTATATGGAAATAGGAATTATTGCCATTGGCTGGAGTGGTGAGTGGAGACAATTCTTTAATGGATTAATCATATTGCTAGCATTACTAGGACATCGGTTGCACGGAGAAAGAGTTAGATAGTATTAGATGACTAATGTTATAATTTGGAATGAAAATATTCATGAAGTAGAAAATGAAGAAGTTAAAAAAATTTATCCCAAGGGAATTCATGGATGTATAAAAGATTTTTTATCAACTGATAATAGTTTAAAAATTAAAACTGCTACGCTCAAAGAAGATCAAAATGGATTAAGTGAGGAATTATTAAAAAATTGTGATGTTGTTATTTGGTGGGGTCACAAAGCACATGACGAAGTATTAGATGAGACAGTTGATTTAGTACAACGACGAGTTCTTGAAGGAATGGGCCTGATAGTATTACATTCCGGACATCATTCTAAGATATTTAAAAGATTAATGGGCACTAATTGTAATTTAACCTGGAGAGAATACGGTGAAAAAGAAAGATTGTGGATATGCAATCCTGGCCATCCTATCTGCGATGGTTTAGAGTCACATTTTGAACTAGAAATGGAAGAGATGTACGGTGAGCCTTTTCAGGTTCCTTCTCCGGATGAAACACTTTTTACTAGTTGGTTTGAAGGAGGAGAAACTTTTAGATCGGGATTATTATATAGAAGAGGAAATGGTCAAATATTTTATTTTCGACCAGGTCATGAAGCATATCCAACTTATCATAATATTAATGTGCAAATTGTAATTAAAAATGCAATACATTTTGTAAAACAGACAAATAAAGTTTTGTGGGAAGATATACATTCTCCTACTCCAAAAAGTAATAGACCAAAACCTATTGAAAAGATTAGTAAGAAAGGTTTTAGTGTAGGGCATCCAACAGAAGAAAAATAAAATGAAAATTGGTATTGTTGGAACAGGAAATATCTCTTCAAGGCATCTTGATGAATTTAACAATATGCCAAATGTCAATGTTGAAGCTGTTTGTGATACAAATCAAAAAAATTTAGAAATATTTTTATCAAATAACAAAGATTTAGATATCAGAGGTTATTTGAGTTTAGAAGAAATGCTTGAAAAAGAAAAAACTTTTGATGGTATTAGCAACACAACACCTGATAAGTTTCATAAAGAGACTACACTGCAAATTTTAAAAAGTGGTTATAATGTTTTTTGTGAAAAACCACTTGCTGAAAATTATAGTGATGCAAAAGATATGGTAAATGCAGCAGTTCAATCTAAAAAAATTAATATGGTTAATTTTACTTATAGAGAATCAAGTGCGTATCAAAGATTAGTTGAAATATTAAAATCTGGAGCAATAGGAAATCCTAGACATGTTAGTGCTTGTTATTATCAGTCTTGGCTTACAAGTAATAAATGGGGTGATTGGAGAGAAGAAGACAAATGGCTGTGGAGACTATCAACGAAACATGGAAGTAACGGTGCTTTAGGAGACACAGGTGTTCATATTTTTGATTTTGCTGTTAATGCTGTAGGTGACATAAAAGAGATATGTACTGATTTAAAAACTTACTTCGATAAAGGAAATAAAATAAAAGAATATACATTAGATGCTAATGATGGTTTCAATTCATTAGTTAGATTTGAAAATGGAGCTATCGGGACAATAACTAATACAAGATTTGCAACAGGACATGCAAACTCCATAATTCTAGAAGTATTTTGTACAAAAGGTGCTTTAAAAGTTGAACTAGATGAGGAAAGAACTAAGTGGTCAACATTGCATATTTGTATTGATGAAAATATCAATAAAATGGCTTGGGATACAATTGAATGTCCAAAAACTCCAAGTAATTATCAAAACTTTATAGAGTCAATAAAAACAAACTTGAATATGCAGCCCGATTTTTATCAAGGTGCAAAAATTCAAAATATAATTGATAAATGTATAGAAAGTAATGAAATTGGCAGATGGGTTGACGTTTAGTGAGACAAAATAGTTGATATTTGTCTTTTAAATCTCATAATAGTTTTATAAAAAATCAAATAATGACAGAGAAATTAGATAATGTTGATGACAAATGGTTTAGAGCCAAAATAAGTAAAAAAGATCTCAAAGAGTTATCAAAAAAAAGTGATTTAAAAGGATTACAGCATGTAACTATATATTTTATTCTTTTATTTATTTTTGGATATATGTCCGTAGCTACATGGGGAACATGGTGGACAGTTTTATGGTTATGGCTTTACGGTGTTCTTTTTTATTCAAGTAACCCAATTTGGCATGAATGCGGACATAGAACTGCCTTCAAATCAAAATTTTTAAATGAATTTTTTTATCAAGTTGGATCTTTTATGACTGATTTTGAACCAACTAGATGGACTTGGAGTCATTTTAGACACCATAGCAATACCTCTTCTGTTGCCGACCCTCATGATTTTGAAGCAGCATTGTTTCATGAGTATCCAAGTCTAAAAAGTTTTCTTTTTAGTTTTGCTCCATTCTATGAACTTATTAAGTTCAAAGACTCCTTTAAATTTGAAACTTTTAAGCACGCTATAGGCATTACAACCCCGGTGATGAAGGAATGTATTCCTCAGGATGAAATTTGGAAGTGCCGCCTTATTTCAAGAATACACGTATCTTTATGGGTTGCTTCTTTTGCTTTATCATTTTATTTTATGAATCCTCTTCCTGCATTATTAATATTTTTTCCTAGATACTGGGGAAATATAATAAATATATTTAACATGACTCAGCATATTGGATTACCAGAAAATATCAAAGACCACAGGTACACTACAAGATCTGTTCGTTTTAATCCTATATTTAGTTTTCTATATTGGCATATGGAATATCACGTAGAACATCATATGTTCCCTTCTGTTCCCTCTTATAATTTACCTAAGTTAAGTAATTTAATTAAAAATCAATTACCTAAGGCTAACACTAGTTTATACGATGCATATAAGGAAATTATACCAGCAATTATTAGACAGCATAAGGATAATTCCTATTATATATCTAAAATTGTACCATCTTAAATACATAATTAAGATATATTTACAGACACTTATTCATCAAAAATCAACAAATTTAAAACTGTTACAAATTGACAGTAAATATCAGCATTATTAAGTCATTATAAATTGACAATAAGTAATGATCGGATATTTGTTTTTTATAAATTAGGAGGATTAATGAAATACTCAATTAAAAGTCTAATAGTATTTGTTTCTTCATTATTTTTAAGTTTCTCTGCGTTTGCAGGAGGTCATGCTTATACTGGTCCAGATTTAACTGGACAAAAGGTAGTTATGTTTGGTCCTTGGTTATCACCAGAACAAGAAACGATGAGAGAAGTAGGTGCTATATTTGAAAAAGCTACTGGAGCTACATTTGAATATGGTGGTTCAGATAGTTTTGAACAACAAGTTATGATCGATCTAAAAGCTGGAAGTGCTGCTGATTTAGTTGTATTTCCACAACCTGGTCTAGCTGCAAACGCAGCAGCTATGGGAGGATTAGTTCCTCTTGGAGATGATATCAAGCAAATGGTTTTAGATAACTATGCTGCTGGTCAATCATGGGTTGATCTTTCAACTTATGCCGATGAAAATGGTAATGATCAGTTTAATGCAATTTTCTTTAGAACAAACGTAAAAAGTTTGGTTTGGTATTCACCAGATAACTTTGAAGATAATGGTTACGAAGTTCCAGGAACTATGGAAGAATTAATTGCACTAACACGACAAATGGCTTCAGATGGAAATACTCCATGGTGTATTGGTCTAGGTTCAGGTGCAGCAACTGGTTGGCCTGCAACTGACTGGATGGAAGATATCATGTTAAGAACACATACGCCCGATGTTTATGACATGTGGGTATCCAATGAAATGCCTTTTAATGACCCAAGAGTTATTGAAGCAATGAATTTCTTTGGAACTTTTGCGTTGAATGACAAGTTTGTAAATGGTGGATCTAAAGCAGTAGCAACTACTGATTTTAGAGATGCTCCAAATGGACTTTTCACTTCACCTGCAGAATGTATGATGCACAGACAAGCTAGTTTTATACCTGCATTCTTTCCTGAAGGTGTAGAAGCTGGTGTTGACTATGATTTCTTTTATTTCCCTGCATATGCAACTAAAGATTTAGGAACTCCTGTGCTTGGAGCTGGTACATTAGTAGCGGCTACTAATGATAACCAAGCGACAATAGAGTTCATTAAATTCCTAATGCATCCTGAAGCTCATGAATATTGGATGGCTAAAGGTGGTTTCCTAACACCTCACAAAGGCGTTGATGGAAGTAAATATGCTAGTGAAACTTTTAGAAAACTAGGTGAAATTTTAACAGGCGCAACAACGTTTAGATTTGATGCGTCAGACTTAATGCCTGGTGCTATTGGTGCTGGAACTTTCTGGACTGGTATGGTTGACTATACTAATGGAAAGTCTGCCCAAGATGTAGCAGATGCGATCCAAGATAGTTGGGACGCAATTAAGTAACTTTTCAATTATAAACAGGCGAACAATTAACTTGTTCGCCTGTTTTTTTTATATATTTAATCACTAATGACTATCCTGAATTTAGTATTTATTGTTTTTTTAGGAATATTATTTTTTATAGCCTACTTTCATATCTCAAATTATATTTTAGATATTTATGGTAATAAAACACTGAAAAGATATAATTTTGAAAATTCTATAAGAGTCATAGTTTTTATAACACCCGCATTTGTTGTTTTATTTATTTTTATTTTATATCCAGTTTTTGAAACTATAAGGCTTAGCTTTTATGATAAATTTGGAAGAGAATTTGTTGGACTATACAATTACAAATGGGCAATTAATGATCCTGAATTTAGAAGAAGTATATTAAATAATTTAGTATGGTTACTTGTAGTCCCAACATTAAGTACTTTTTTTGGATTAGTCATTGCTAACTTAGCTGATAGAATTTGGTGGGGTTCAATTGCAAAATCTATAATATTTATGCCTATGGCAATATCATTTGTAGGAGCTGGTGTAATTTGGAAATTTATTTATGAATATAGAGGGCCTGAGAATACACAAATTGGATTACTTAATGCAATAATTGTTTCTCTTGGTTATGAGCCACAAGCATGGTTAACAATACCTATGTGGAATAATTTCTTTTTGATGGCTATTATGATTTGGATACAAACTGGATTAGCTTTAGTTATTTTTAGTGCTGCATTAAGAAGCATACCTAAGGAGATGCTTGAAGCGGCAAGAATTGACGGAGCTAGTGAGTTAAAAATATTTTTTTCAATCATAATTCCTTATTTAGAACAAACGATACTTGTGATTTGGACCTTAATTACAATAATTGTTTTAAGAATATTTGATATTATTTTTGCTATGACTAATGGTGAATGGCAAACCGGAGTCTTAGCGAACTTAATGTACGACTGGATGTTTAGAGGTGGTGGTGATTCGGGAAGAGGAAGTGTTTTAGCAATTGTTATTATGATTGGTGTCATACCAATCTTAGCATGGAATTTATACAAACATAGACAGGAACAAAAAATATAATGAAGAAATTTTCAATATCATCTTTATTATCTCAACTATTACTTCTCTTCTTTGTTATTATATGGATTATTCCCACCTTTGGTCTGTTTATTAGCTCTTTAAGAGATAAAGATTTATTAGCTATAAGTGGATGGTGGACTTCCTTAACTACTACAGAAGTAAATGAAATTTATAGAATGTCAGGAATGGAAAGCCAAATTGAAGAAGATGGTTATTTCAAAATCAAAGGAAAGTTATTTGAAGATAATTCAGGGAAAAAAATAGAAAGTTTTGGAATTACTTCAAAAAAAATTAATGAATTTAATATTGGCGATATCGCAACTTTTAAAGATGAAAGTGAAGTGCTTCTCGATGAAGATGGAAATTATGAATGGAGATCAAGAACAGAATTTAAAAAGAAAAAAGGTAAAAGATTATTTACTACATCATTAAGCCCTCCAGCATTTACTTTTGAAAATTACAGAGAAGTTTTATTTAAAGAAGGAATTGGCAGAGCTTTTATTAATACAATGGCAGTAGCATTGCCTTCAACACTAATTCCATTAATAATATGCTCTTTCTTTGCATATTCCTTAACTTGGATGAAGTTTTACGGAAGAGATACTTTATTAGCAATAATAATTGCGTCTCTTGTTGTTCCTCTTCAAATGTCTCTTATACCAATACTAACAATCTATAATGATTTTGGAGCATTATTTGGAGTAGCGGCTAAGTCCTATCCCGGTGTTTGGATGGCACATACTGGTTTTGGATTAGCCTCAACTACTTTTCTATTAAGAAATTTTCTAAAAAGCTTACCTAATGAAATGATGGAAGCTGCTAAAGTTGATGGTGCTTCTCATTATGATATTTTTTTACGCATAATTATTCCTCTTTCGATACCAGCTTTTGCTTCAATATTTATTTTACAATTTTTATGGTGTTGGAATGATCTCTTAGTAGGTTTAGTATTTTTAGATCAGGTTCCAAGTGAAATAATATTAACTGCAAAATTAAAAGAATTACTTGGATCTAGAGGTGAAAATTGGGAAATTTTAACTACTGGTGCTTTTGTATCAATGACTGTACCTTTATTTATCTTTTTTGCTTTACAAAGATATTTTATACGAGGTTTAGTCGCTGGATCAGTTAAAGGGTAAATACTAAAAAGTATTGATTTTTCAATAAATATACCTTTAAATGTAAATATATTTGTATGATGATGTATTCATACACTTGAAAGATCGCTCAAAGGAGGATGAAGTGGCAGATATAAATATAAATACTGTTAATAAATATTTTGGAGACGTCCATGTAATTAAGGATGTTTCTCTTGATATAAAAAGTCAATCATTCACAGTTCTTGTTGGTCCAAGTGGTTGTGGTAAATCAACTATGTTAAGAATGATAGCGGGACTTGAAGACATAAATTCAGGCACAATTTCAATTGATGGTCAGGTAGTTAATGATTTACCACCTAAGCAAAGAAATATTGCAATGGTGTTTCAATCTTATGCATTATACCCTCATATGACTGTATTTGATAACATGGCTTTTGGTTTAAAATTAGAAAAAAGATCAAAAGATGAAATTAATGAAAGAGTTAATGAGGCAGCAAGAATTCTTCAAATAGAAGATTATCTTCTAAGAAAACCAAAACAACTTTCAGGTGGTCAAAGGCAGCGTGTTGCTATTGGAAGAGCAATTACTAGAAAACCAAAAGTTTTCTTATTTGATGAACCACTTTCAAACCTTGATGCTGCATTAAGGGTTCAAATGAGAGTTGAATTAGCAAAACTGCATAATGAACTAGAAGCAACAATGATCTACGTAACACACGATCAGACAGAAGCTATGACCCTAGCTGATGATATTGTTGTACTTGATACAGGTATCGTTTCACAAAAAGGATCACCACTTGAACTTTATGATAAACCAAATAATATGTTCGTTGGTGGATTTATTGGATCGCCAAAAATGAACTTTATTTCAAGTAAGATATTAAGCAAAAGTTCTGATGCTACAGAAGTTGATATTATGGGAATGTCAAAAATATCAGTCTCTAAAATGTCAGCGTCATCCTCAGAGGGTGACTCAGTAACTTTAGGCATTAGACCTGAGCACTTAGTAGTAAATGGTGATGCAGATGGATCTTGGGAAAGTAAAGTATTTGTTGTCGAAAAGCTTGGTGACGTTTCTTATCTATACCTTGAAAAAGATGGAGAGCCATTAGTTGCTGAAACTGAAGGACATTCTGAAATTAAAGTTGGTGATACTGTAAAAGTAGGATTCCCTGCTGGAAGATGCCAATTATTTGATAGTTCAGGCGAAGCATTTAAATAATAGAATCGTATTAATAATTGCCCCTAATATAAGGGGCAATACATCCCTTTTTTAAAAATTTTCAATAAATATCATAATTTTAAATTATTATAACATTGGGCAGAGGGTTCATATTATTTCCTCCTATAAGAAGTATTCCTCTTATAAAACTTTTCTGCCCACCAAATTTGAAAAGTTATTTAAGAGGGATACCAATTATAGTTTTTGTTCAGCAGTCCAAGAATTTTTCTTATTTATGGGAATGTGATTATTAAGAGTTAAAAGAACATTTTCAGCTAATTTCCTGTATGTTGTTAATTTCCCCCCATAAATGCTTAGTAAAGGTGCTTGCGAACCATCCTCATTTAAATCAAATATATAGTCTCTAGTAACTTTTGAAGCTTCTTTAAAATCTTCAATAAGCGGTCTGATTCCAGAATAAGAACTTACGACATCATCTCTTGATATTTGTTTAACAAAATATTTATTTACTGAGTTTAATAAATAATCAATTTCACTATCATCAATTTTAGGATTTTCTGGTGAAAAAACTTCTGTTTCAGTAGTGCCAATAAGCGAATATTCATCTTTATACGGTATTACAAAAATTATTCTGTTATCTTCATTTTGTAAAGTGAAGGCTTTTTTCTGACTGTAAAGACTTTTAGTTATTATATGACTACCTTTCACAAGTCGAATTGATTTATTTGAATTTAATTTAATTACATTATTTAAAACTTCATTTATCCAAGGTCCAGCAGCATTAATAAGAATTTTAGATTTAAGTAATGTGTTATCATCTAAAGTTATATCCCAAATATTTTTATTTCGTTTTGCATCTATAACTTTTCTATTTTGAATAATCATAGCACCTTTTTTCTTTGCATCTTCAACATTTAACTGAACAAGTTTTTTATCATCAACTTGTAAATCATAATATTGGAAACCAATTTTAAATTGATCTTTTAAAATATTAGGAATTTCCTTTTTAATATTTATAGTTGAAGATTTTGGTATAGTCATTTTGCCACCAATATTATCATATAAAAATAATCCTAATTTAATTAACCATTTAGGTCTTAAAGATTTTTGATGTGGTATAATAAAAGGCAATGGTGTTGTTATATTACTGGCAATTTTTTTAATTACTTCTCTTTCTTTTAGAGATTCACGTACAAGGCGAAATTCATAATTTTCAAGATACCTTAATCCACCATGTATTAATTTTGTAGACCAAGACGAAGTGGCTGAGCCAACTGTGTTTTTTTCAACTAAACAAACTTTTAAATTTCTTCCTGAGGCGTCTCTTACAATTCCAGCACCATTAATACCCCCTCCAATAACTAAAATATCAAAAATTTCATTCATAATTAAATTAAATAAATCTATTAATTTCTTGAATTATTATTTCAGGGTTAGTTAAATGTATAGTTAAAAAACCAAGTTTGTTTGCAGCCTCAATATTCTCTTTTTTATCATCTATAAAAACAGTTTCTTGTGGAATTAGATTAAAACGGTTTACTGCTAATTTATATATTTGAGCATCAGGTTTAACTAATTTTTCTTTTCCAGAAATAATTAAACCATCAAACTTATTTAAAAATGGGTATTTTTTATCCATACCTTGAAATGTTTCCCAGGACCAATTTGATAAAACATAACACTCATATTTATTATTTTTCAAATCATCTAAAACATTAACTGAATTCTGAAAGATTTTCCTGAACATTCTATGATGATTTTTGTAATATAATTTTATTTTATCTTCATAATCAGGATAATTCTTTATTAGATCAGATTCTGCATCTTTTATGAGTCTTCCAGCATCTTGTTGGATATTCCATTCATCATTGCAAATATTATTAAGGAAATTATCTCTTTCTTCTTTATCTTTAAATACATCTTTATAAAAGTAATGAGGGTCCCAATCAAAAAAAACACCGCCTAAATCAAAAAGAAATTTCATGTATTTGTATTTTGTTTATAAATAAATATTAAATGAATTCATTAATAGACTATATTCAAATAGAAATACACAAAACATATAATAAAAAATATTCCAAAAAGTACATAGAAAATAAATTAATTCCAATCATAAATTATATTTGCTCTAGTAAATCAAAAAAATTTCTATTTGGAGGCTCTCAAGGTATTGGAAAATCATCATTTATTAATATCATCTCTAAAACTATTGAAAAATTTTATAATAAGAAAATACTTTTGCTTAGTTTAGATAATTATTATTTATCAAAAAAACAACGATTACTATTATCAAAACAAATACATCAATTGTTAATAACTAGAGGTGTTCCAGGAACACATGATATTGAAAAATTGGTTAAACATATAAAACAATTCAATAAATGTAAATATCCCATAACAACCCCACTGTTTGATAAATTGATTGATGACACCTCTAAATCGAAAAAAATAACTAAAACTAAATGCGATATTCTTTTCTTAGAAGGTTGGTGTTGTGGAAGTTTCGAAATTCCAAAAAAAATTCTACATAAAAATATAAATAATTTAGAAAAAATTAAAGATCCCAAATATAAATGGAGAAATTTTTATAATAATAAATTAAAATTAGAATATAAAAAATTATTTAACCATTTTGATGAACTTATTTTTTTGAAAACATCCTCTTTTGGTAATGTTTTTAAATGGCGGTTGAAACAGGAAAAAACTAATCAATCAAAAAATAAAAAATCAAAAAGAATGACACCAAATGAAATTAAATTTTTTATTCAACATTATGAAAAGATAACTAAATGGATGATGAAGGATTT
>CACGTA010000003.1 GCA_902575815.1 uncultured Alphaproteobacteria bacterium
ATAGAACCAATACCTCTTGCTAATAACATCCCTCCAATAGGTACAAAAGCGCAGCATGTATGTATACCTGAGGAAAAAAAATATGGAAAAGGAATTATATCAATTTTCCATACTCTTAATGGGATGATCTATGGAGCTAAAACAACTCAATGTTCAAGACAAATAATCAAACATGATGGAATTGACAATCCTCCTATGCTTTTTGGATGTTCTGGAAGCCCAGTTGTATATAGTGAGTGTGGTAAAAATGTTATTCATGGATTGCATGGCAATGGCATGGATGAGGATAAAATTATGTACGAAATTTTACAACTTGTTCAAACTCAAAAACAATGGGTGCAATATCATATATACAATTGGACTGGCAGAACAGATATGCTAGATGCTTGTGATCCATCCGGTAGAAGATCTTTTATGCCAGATCAAAAATTTGATATAGCCCAAAATGATTGTCAAAAAAAACGAATAAATGATGAAGAATTTTATCCATGTGAAATTGTAAATTTGGACGATGCAATAAATTTTCCTTGGATGGATTAATTTATAAGGAGATACAATGAAAGGTTATAGATTTATTACAGATGATGACACTATTGATTTTTGCCAAAGAGTAACAGAGGCGTTATCTGATGGATGGAAATTACATGGTGAACCAAAAATGATGTATGATCAAAAAAGAAAAGTGATGAGGTGCGGTCAAGCAGTAATAAAAACAAGCAAAAAAGCATATAAAAGAGGTATGAATTTAGCAAAAATTTAAATTAAAATTGTTATTTTAGGCTAAAAATAGTAAAATAAAATATGCGTTTCCTCCATGCATTGTTAGTGGCGATATTACTAGTATTCCCGCAAGCCAATATGCTTGCATCCAATGAACCTTTTTACAAAAATATTGATTACTCAAATATTGATTTTATTGGAATAATAAAAAATAAGGGTAAAGGCGAATATAAAATCAGAACAGTTCAGCCTTTAAGTGTTAACGAGGAAAATGGTGATACAATTTTCATTCAGGGGATGATTGGAAATTTTGATCAATTTGGTAAATATCGAATTGGCACTAACCTTGGAGTTGGTTTTAGGAACTTTAGTGATGATAATACTAAAATGTATGGTTACAATTTTTTTTATGATAGTGAACCAGATCCTGGACACCACAGATTAGGTTTAGGATTAGAACTAAAACAAGCCAGATTTGGAATTTCAAATAATTATTACAAGGGTTTGAGCGGTAAAAAATCTTATGGAGCAAGTGGTATGAAAGAAGAGGTCCTAGATGGAGTTGACATCATTGTATCAGGTTTTGTTCCAGGATTTGAATGGGTAGAAACAGATTTAAGTTATGCTTATTGGGACTCTGTAGCATCTAGTGATTTATACGAAATTAAATTAGGTTTAAATTTTAGTTTGAATGATTATTTTACTCTAAAACTTGAAGCTGAAGATGATAATAAGAGTTCAATAACATACAATGCTGGTATAAGTTTTAATTTTGGTGGAAAAAAATCTAATAAAGTTAGCTTAAGTGGTAGTAATCAAAACATATTTGAAGAAGATATGAGGGCTTATAATTTAATACCTGTGAAAAGATCAGAAAAATTAACACTGGAACAAACCGGTGGTTTTTCTGTAAAAGTTAAAAAATCTGGTTAAATGAAAATTTTCCTATCAATTTTTTTTATTTTTGTTTTTTTATCAGGATACAATTTTACTTTTGCAGCAGCGTGTTCCACTGACTCAGGTTCTGATTTTGATTGTTGCCAGGCAAATGGATCAACATCAGGAACAAAGAAAACATTATCAAACACAGATGAATCAACAAGAAAATGCTCATGGCCTGCAAGTAGTACATTTCAATTTACAATTAAAAAATTTGGATTATTGCCAAAAGGAGGAACTGAAGCAGATATAGTTTATAGAGGATCTTCAACTGTTTTTAATGCTGGATCAGTAGATGCAGGTGCAGCAATGGGAAATTTTTTAGCAGGTGCTAATTTTCCAGCAGGTACTTATGAAGCAATGATACCTGAACTAGCACTAAGTGAAACAGTAAAATCAGCAACAGCACCAACTATTACATACAGCGGAACAGATTATACGTGTTCAACAAATTCTGTAACACATGTGCAACTGCCTGGTGAATCAGATGACTATATGTGTGCTGGACAATCTACAATATCAGTTGATGAAGATGGAGATGGTAGTAGTGATTACAATGTATCTGCTGGAACATTTAGAAGTGATTATGGTCCTGGAATAGAAGTCTGCTTCTTAGACGAAGATGGTAACGGTGACGCTGATACAATGAGGATTTTTGATAATCAACTTGGAGATATAATTATATCTCCAACATCAAGCTATTCGATATCATTTAATTTTAATACTTCAGATGGTGTACTTTATAGTGTTTTTGATGATTATGGTTTTGGTGATATTTCAAGTCCAGTTGCTTGTACTGCCGTTGATGTTGGCGACCTAGATGTTACTTTAGTTAAAGAGTAATTAATTAAAAATTTTTGTTAAATAATCTACTATATAATTATTTTTCTTCTCCCATTTAGTAAAACAGCTATCCTTTTCTGGATAAACAGGAAATATGTGAGCCTTGTATTTGCCACCAAGAGGAAACTCACATTCAAAATTGGTATAATTTATTGTTTGTACTTTATTCATTTTTGTTAAAAAAGATAAAGTAGTACTATCTTCCCATCCATCGTCATCATGAATAAATAATAAAGAATTAATCTCTGAAAATTTAGACATTTCTTTTTCCCAATAATCTCTCAAAACTTGTCGTGGTGCAGAATTTTTTCCTAGTTTTCCTCCATAAGCTGCGGGGTTGAAAATAATACTACCATCAATTTTGTCAGGATAGTGCGCTGTTAAATAAAATGATAAAAAACCACCAGCAGATAAACCGGAGAGAAGAATATTATCGTAACCTTTTATTGCCAATTCATCAATAGTATCTATTACAATTTGTCTTCTTAAATGTTGTTGGATTTTATCGTATATTTTTATTCCATCGTAATCGATGAGATCAATAAAACCATTTGGGTTGCCTTCACTCTCAAAAAGTTTATGTACTCTATCAAAATGATGATCAGAAAGACCTCTCACACCTGAACACATACGATATATTCTTATTATCATATTACCTATTTTTTTGTTGTGGAGACTAGATATAGCTTCAGGAATTCTTCCGGCACCTTTGATGCACTCTTCTCTTCTTGTTTCAGGCTTATATGAACCATGATTATAGATAATGATGATAGTATTTTTTTTATCCAAAATTGTTTCCTCATCATATAGTTTTAATTCGCTATCTATGAAACCACTTACTTTAGACAGTTTATCAATATCTTTTTTAATTCTTTTTTCAAATTTAGTTTCTTTAGAAAATGAATAGTTAGAAAATGAGATTATTAAAAATATAAAAATTATCTTAATTAATTTATTTACCACTTAAATATGAATTGCTCTACCATCAACATTGAGAGCTGCCTCTTTTACTGCTTCACTAGTTGTTGGATGAGCATGACATACTCTAGCAATATCTTCTGCACTACCACCAAATTCTATTGTAGTAACAATTTCTGCAATCAGTTGTCCAGCATCATGACCGATTATATGAGCACCTAAAATTTCATCTGTTTTTTTATCAACCATAATTTTAACAAATCCTTCTGATGCAGATGTAGTTAAGGCACGACCATTTGCCATAAAAGGAAATTTTCCAACCTTGAAGTCTTTCTTTTCTTGCTTGAGCTGTTCTTCTGTTTTACCTACAGATGCAATCTCTGGATTGGTATAAACAATCGCTGGTATAGCGTCATAGTTTATATGTGGTTTTTGACCGTTTATAAATTCAACACAAGCAACTCCTTCTTCTTCGGCTTTGTGTGCTAGCATTGGTCCAGGTGCTACATCTCCAATGGCGTAAATTCCCTCAACAGAAGTTTGAAAATTATCTTTTATTTCAATAGATTTTTTTTCGGTTAACTTAATACCAATTTTTTCGAGACCCAGTCCTTCTGTGTTTGGTTTTCTTCCTACTGACATTAAAACTATTTCGTAGTTTTCTTTTATTTTCTTTTTATCTAATGTTTCCATTTCAACATCTACACCAGACTTACCAGATTTTGCAGAACTTACTTTATGCGATAATTTAAATTCTAACCCTTGTTTAGTTAACATTTTCATAAACTCTTTTGCAATTTCACCATCCATAGTTGGAACAATTCTGTCAAGAGCTTCAACAACTGTTACCTTTGAACCTAATCTACTCCATACTGACCCCATCTCTAATCCAATATATCCACCACCAATAACTAGCAGTGATTTTGGTATTTTAGATAGAGAAAGAGCGCCTGTTGAAGATACTATTTTTTTTTCATCGACAGGAATATTTGGTATCTCAATGGAAGATGATCCTGTTGCGATAATAAAATTTTTAGCACTAGCAGTTATTTCATTTTTTCCGCTTGTAATAGAAATAGTATTTTTATCTACAAATGAAGCCATACCAGGAATATGCGTTATTTTATTTTTCTTAAATAAAAAACCGATCCCTGTTGTAAGTTTTTTTACAATTTTAGTTTTGCGATCCATCAAAACATTTAAATCTAAATCTATCTTTGATGTTTTTATGCCATGCTCTGCAGCATGTTTTGAAATTTCAACAAATTTTTCAGATGAATTTAATAATGCTTTAGAAGGTATGCATCCAATGTTCAAACAAGTTCCACCAAGTGATGGTTCTTTTTCTATACAAGCAACCTTCATTCCAAGTTGAGCTGCTCTGATTGCAGCTACATATCCACCAGGTCCCGCACCAATTACTATTAAATCAAAATCTTCCATTTTATATTCCTAATACTAATTCGGATGGATCTTCTAGAAGTTCTTTCACTTTCACTAAAAATCCAACACTTTCTTTTCCATCAATAATTCTATGATCATAACTTAATGCAACATACATCATTGGCCTAATTACTATTTCATCATTTACAACTACTGCTCTTTTTTGAATATTATGCATCCCTAAAATTCCAGATTGAGGTCTATTGATTATTGGGGTGCTGAGCATTGATCCGTAAACGCCACCATTTGAAATTGTAAAAGTTCCACCAGTCAAATCGTCCATGGTCAGCGTTCCATCTTTGGCTTTTGTACTAAGATCAATAATTTTAGTTTCTATTTCTCCAAAACTCAATTGATCGGCGTCTTTAAGTATTGGTACGACTAATCCTTTTTCAGTTCCAACAGCTATACCTATATCAAAATGATTTTTATAAATTATATTTTCATCTTTAATTTCAGCATTCACAGCTGGATACTCTTGCAAACTTTTTACTACCGCTTTTACAAAAAATGACATGAAACCTAATTTGACCTCATAACGACTTTGAAATTCTTGGTTTTTTGATTTTCTAATTTCCATAACTTTGGACATGTCAATTTCATTGAAAGTCGTAAGTATGGCTGCTGTATTTTGAGCCTCCTTTAAACGTTTAGATATTGTCTGTCTGATTTTAGACATTTTAACAATTTCTTCTCTTTCACCTTTGGTAGTGGTTGTTTTATTTGAAGAAGAAAGATGAGAAACTACATCTTCTTTATTAATTCTTCCATCAAAACGGGATGAGGTGACATCTTCAAGTTTAATATTATTTTCTTCAGCTATTTTTCTTGCAGATGGTGAAGATTTGGCAGGCGAAGATTTTGTTTCAACCTTAACTTCTTTTACTTCTTCTTTTATTTTTTCTTCTTTAGTTTCAGTTTTTTTAGGAGTTGGTTTTTTACCTTTTGATTCATCTAAGATTCCTAAAATACCACCAATTTCAACGTCAGTGCCTTCAGAAACTTTTATTTCTTTTAGAGAGCCGGCATGAGGTGCTGGTACTTCAACTGTAATTTTGTCTGTCTCAATTTCAACTAAAGGTTCATCTGCTTCAAAATTATCACCTATATTCTTAAGCCATTTTGAAACAGTTGCTTCAGTAATTGACTCTCCAAGTGTTGGAACTATTAATTCAGTGCTCATTAATTAAATGCTTAATAACATTTACGTCAATTTATTCAATTGGCAGATTAGTCTTTAATTTTGTTGAAATACCTGCCCAAGATTTGATAATTTTGCTAATCGAAACTTCAGTTGCCATTTTTATAATAGTTTCTTGGTTACTTAAGTGTCTTTCTAAAGAACCAGCGGCAGGAGAAGCAGCTGGACTTCTACCAACATAGAATATTTTTTCTTGTTTAACTTTGGCTTCCTGCATAACACTTTCCAATCTACCTTTCACAAAACCCCAGGCACCCATATTTTTTGGCTCTTCTTGTGCCCAGATAATTTCAGCATCAGTATAATGTTTTAATTCATCTCTAAAGTTTTCATAAGGAAATGGATAAATCTGCTCCAATCTTATTATGGAGAGATTTTTAATTTTATTTTTTGCTATGTGATCTGCAAGTTCAAAATATATTTTACCAGAGCAAATGATTAATCTTTTATTTTTCCTTTTTTCTTTAACAGATAATTTATCAGTAAGAATTCTATGGAAAGTTGATCCATTAATATAATCCTCAATATTAGAAACATTAGATTTATGTCTAAGTGTAGATTTTGGTGTAAATATAATTAGAGGTTTCCTAAAGTTTCTATGTAGTTGCCTTCTTAAAACATGAAAATAATTAGCAGGACTTGTGCAATTAACAATTTGCATATTATCTTCCGCACACATCTGTAAAAATCTTTCTAATCTTCCACTGGTATGCTCAGGACCTTGGCCCTCATGTCCGTGGGGAAGAAGCATCGTTAAACCAGACATTCTCAACCATTTTCTTTCTCCAGAACTAATGAATTGATCAATCATAATTTGTGCGCCATTTGCAAAATCACCAAACTGCGCTTCCCATATAACAAGTGTCTTAGGATCAACTTGTGAATATCCATATTCAAAACCAAGAACACCAAACTCGGATAAAAAACTATCTATAATTTCAAAGTAACCCTGTTTGTTTTGAAAGTGTCTTAATGGAACAAAACGATTTTCGTTTTCTTGATCGTATAGTACGCCATGTCTATGGCTAAATGTTCCTCTTCCAACATCTTGTCCAGATATTCGAACACCGTATCCCTCATCTAAAAGTGTCGCTAAAGCTAAACTTTCAGAGGTTGCCCAATCAATACCTTTTCCGTTGATGACACTTGTTAATCGATCTCCATAAATTTTTTTTATTCGTCTATGAGCATTAAATTCTGCTGGTATTTCATGAATTTTTTTAGCAACGTTAATTAATGTTTTTTCTTTTACAGATGTTTTTCCTCTTCTTGCATCAAATGTTGCAGTAGATAAACCTGTCCAAGTTCCCTCTAACCAATCTACTTTATTTGGCTTATAATTTTTGGTTGATTCAAATTCTTTATTCAAAAAATTTTTAAAAGAATCTACAATGTCTTTAGATTCTTCTTCTAAAAGAGTATTATTCTCAATTAATTTTTTTTCATATTTTTTTCTTGTTGTGATTTGTTTTTTGATAGCCTTATACATTAGTGGCTGAGTAAAAGAAGGTTCATCAGCTTCGTTATGTCCTGATCTTCTGTAGCAAAACATATCTACAACAACATCGACTTTGAATTTATTTCTAAATTCCGTTGCAAGTCTACAAACATGAACTACTGCTTCTGGGTCATCGCCATTAACATGAAATATTGGTGCCTGAACCATTTTTGCAATTTCAGTACAATAAGGTGCTGATCGTCCATATTGTGGCATAGTTGTAAAACCTATCTGATTGTTAATTACAAAGTGAATAGTACCGCCAGTTTTAAACCCTCTTAATTGTGACATAGCAAATGTTTCAGCTACTACGCCTTGTCCAGCTATTGCTGCATCTCCATGAATTAATAAACCTATAACTTTATCTGTTGTTTTATCTTTTGCTAAAGTTTGTTTAGCTCTTACTTTTCCTGCCACAACTGGATTAACTGCTTCTAAATGGGAAGGGTTAGATGTGAGCGATAAATGAATTTTCTTTTTTTCAAATTCACGATCAGCAGAAACTCCTAAATGATATTTTACATCACCTGAACCTAGTACCTCATTTGGATCGTTTAAAGATCCTTGGAATTTTGATAATATTTTTTTGTAAGGCATTTCCAAAACACTTGATAGAAGTGTTAGTCTCCCTCGATGAGCTGTTCCAATAATAATATCTTCAATTCCAGACAAACATGCCTGTTTAACAATTTGCTCTATCCCAGGTATCATTGCTTCACCACCTTCGATACCGTATCTCTTTGTGCCTAAAAACTTTTTATCTAAAAACTGCTCAAATAGTTCTGATTCAACTAATCTTTTATAGATTGCTTTTTTTCCCTCATTTGTAAAATTTGTTTTATTTCTTACTTCTTCAATTCTTTCTTGGACCCATTGTTTTTGATCAGCTTGTTGTATGTGTAAAAATTCAACACCAATTGAAGCAGAATAAGTTTCTTTTAATATTTTAATAATATTTTTTAATTTACCTTTTTCTAAACCTAAACTTCCATCAATGAATATTTCTTTTTCTAAATCTGATTCATTGAAACCGTAGCTTTTATAATCTAATTCTTGAGGATACTCTTTTTCAGATATTCCTAAGGGATCAAGATCTGCAATTAAATGTCCGTTAATTCTAAAAGCTCTAATTAATCTTAATGCTCTAATTGAATCTAAGGTTGATATTCTAAATTCCTCAGAATTATAATTCGCATTTGATTTTATAACCTTAGTTATGTAATTTTTATCTATTATACTTGATGGACGTTCTTTCCATTCTGGTCCTCCAAAATCTTTAAGAACAGAATAGTCATCTTCATTTAAATTATTAAAAAAATCTTTCCAAGTTATATCCACACTTTCAGGGTCATTTCTAAATTTAGAATATAATTCGGCTACATATGGAGCATTAGCACTATTTAAGAAAGTATCATTCATAGATTTCTATTAAACTTAAACCATTTCGCATAACAATCATACTAATGGAAACTAATTATTCCCATTTTGCATTGCTAATTTCATAGTTTTTCCCAATGATGCCGGGGATTTTGACACCAAAACTCCAGCATTTTCTAAAGATTTAATTTTGGAGTGTGCCGTACCTTTTGAGCCTGAAACGATAGCACCTGCATGACCCATACGTTTTCCTTTTGGTGCCGATTGTCCAGCTATAAATGCTGAAACTGGTTTTTTTCTTTTTGAATTTGAAATAAATTCTGCCGCATTTTCTTCCTCCTCGCCACCAATTTCACCTATCATTAATATTCCCTCGGTCTCATCGTCTTCTAAAAATAACTTTATGCAATCTACAAAATCCATACCATGTATTGGGTCTCCACCGATACCAACACATGTTGATTGACCTAATCCTACCTCTGTTGTTTGTGCAACAGCTTCGTAAGTTAATGTTCCTGATCTACTTACTATTCCTATTTTACCTTTTTTATGGATGAAACCAGGCATGATACCAATCTTGCATTCGGAAGGTGTTATTAAACCTGGGCAGTTTGGCCCTATCAAATATGTTTTATTTTTAATAATTCTTTTTTTTATATCAATCATGTCTATGACTGGAATACCTTCTGTAATGCATACAATTAATTCAATGTTTGCATCTAAAGCTTCGTGGATTGCTTTAGCAGCAAATTTAGCAGGCACATAAATGACTGTTGCGTTTGCTTCAGTTTGTTTAACTGCATCAGCAACGGTATTAAACACCGGTAAATTTAAATGGGTCTGCCCTCCTTTACCAGGCGTGACACCGCCTACAAGATTTGTACCATATGCTATAGCTTGTTCAGAATGATATGTTCCTTGTGAACCGGTAAAGCCTTGGCAAATAAGTCTTGTATTTTTATTAACTAAAATTGACACTATTCTGATAACTCCACAGCTTTCTGAGCTGCATTTGAAAAATCATCAATTGAAATTAATCCTAATGATGAATTATTTATAATGTCTCTTCCCTCTTTAGAATTTGTTCCTTGAAAACGAACAACAACAGGAAGTTTAAAATCTAATTCTTTAATTGCATCAATGATGCCATTAGCAATCATATCACAATGGATGATTCCTCCAAAAATATTTATAAAGACAGATTTCACATTTTTATCTGATTGAATAATCTTGAAAGCTTTAATGGCCCTTTCTTTATTTGCTGTACCACCTAAATCTAAAAAATTGGCTGGCTCCATTCCAAATTGTTTAATGATATCCATAGTTGCCATAGCCAGTCCAGCTCCATTAACCATACAGCCTATCTTTCCATCCAGCTTAATGTAAACCATATCGTTTTCAGAAGCTTCAAGTTCTAAATCATTTTCTTCTGAAGTGTCTTTTAATTTTTCAATGTCAGCCTGTCTATACAGAGCATTATCATCAATATTAATTTTAGCATCTAAAAGAATTAGTTTTTCATCTTTTGTCACAACAAGAGGATTAATTTCAATTAAAGATGCATCTATTTCAACATAGGCCTTGCATAAATTTGAAACAATTTCTTTAAATTGGGTAAACTCATTAATAGAAAAATTTAATTTATTTTGAAGACTATCACTAATTGTAAAATCTTCTAAGTTATCAAAATAAACATATTGAATTCTTTCTGGTGTTTTCTCAGCTACATCTTCTATGTCTACACCACCAGCATCAGATACCATCATCATTAATTTTGATTGGTTCCTACCAAGAAGAATACTTAAATAATATTCCCTATCAATTTCACATCCAGCTTCTAAATAAATTCTATTTACTAACTTTCCTTCATTACCTGTTTGTTTTGTAATCAGTATGTTACCCATCATTCCTTTTGCAATTTTTTGTGCATCATCAATTGATTCTGTTATTTGTACTCCACCTTTTGTATTAAATGGTTTTAAAAATTTCCCTGCTCCTCGTCCTCCAGCATGTATCTGTGATTTGATAACCCAAGGTGGTCCTTTTATATTTTGTAAATCTTTTTCTAAATCATCAACATTTTCAATGTAACTTTTACCTTCAAGTATAGGTAGATTGTATTTTCTTAGTAGATCTTTAGCTTGGTATTCATGCAAATTCATTTTGATAAAAAGGTAATAGTTAGATTAGATGAAAAATACAATTATTTTTTATTTTTCTTATTTAGAAGCTTGTTAGACAATGTAGTTAATGATTTTACTGCTTTAACGGAATGATTAAATTCTTTCTTTTCATTATTATTAAGTTTTAATTCAATAATTTTTTCAACACCTTTTTTGCCAATGATAACTGGAACTCCAACATATAGTCCTTTTACTCCATATTCACCATTAAGATATGCAGCACATGGTAATAATCTTTTTTGATCTAACAAAAATGACTCTGCCATTTGTATAGCTGAAGAAGCTGGTGCATAATAAGCAGATGTGTTCATGAGTTTTACAATTTCAGCACCACCATCGCGCGTCCTTTGAATAATTTTGTCGATATTTTTTTTTGTTGTCCATTTCATGTTTATTAATTCAGGTACGGGAATACCTGATACAGTTGAATATCGCATAAGTGGAACCATTGTGTCTCCATGACCACCCAAGACAAAAGCACTAATATCGTTAATTGACACATTAAATTCCTTGGATAAAAAGTATTTTAATCTTGCACTATCCAAAACACCAGCCATGCCAATACACATATTTGTCTTAAGGCCTGATGATTTCTGAAGGACACTTACCATTGCATCGAGTGGATTAGTAATGCATATAACAAATGCTTTTGGACAATATTTTTTAATATTTTTCCCTACATTTTGAATAATAATAGAATTTTTTTCTACAAGATCATCTCGGGACATGCCTGGTTTTCTTGGAAAACCTGCAGTAACTATTACTACATCAGAATTTTTGATATCTCTAAAACTTGAAGTGCCTTTAAAATCTGCATGAAATCCCTCAATGGAAGATGACTGAGCAAGATCTAAAGATTTGCCCTTAGGCATCCCTTCAAAAATATCTAATAAAACTACATCACCTAATTCTTTTAAACTAACAAGTTGTGCTAAAGTACCACCGATGTTGCCTGCTCCAATAAGAGCAATTTTTTTTCTCATTTAAGTTTTATACTTTAATTACAATTCTGTAACAATAGCCTTTTTAAGTCCAGCAATTTCTTTGGCTGGATTTAGACCTTTAGGACAAGACCTAGTACAATTCATTATTGAATGACATCTATAAAGTTTTAATGAATCATTTATTGCTTTTAACCTCTCTTTTCTTTCTGAGTCTCTAGAGTCACTTACCCATCTTGCTGCTTGTAAAAGGACTGCAGGTCCTAGATATTCATCTCCATTCCACCAATAACTAGGACAAGAAGTAGTGCAGCAAAAACATAATACACACTCCCATTTACCATCTAGTTTTTCTCTATCTTTTGGTGATTGTTTTTTTTCGTCTTCTGAGTTTTTTTCTTCATTTGTTTTTTCACGCTGCAACCAAGGTTTAATAGAAGCCAGTTGCTCATAAGCCTTACTAAGATCTGGAACTAAATCTTTGACAACACGCATATGTGGAAGAGGGTAAATTTTGATTTCATTCTTAACATCAGACATACTTTTCAAACATGCTAATGTGTTAACACCATCAATATTCATAGCACAGGAACCACAAACTCCTTCTCTGCAAGATCTTCTAAATGTTAAAGTTGGATCAATTTCGTTTTTTATTTTCATAAGTGCGTCTAATACCATTGGGCCACACTTTTCTTGATCTATCTCATAATTATCTATCCTAGGATTTTTATCATCTTCGGGATCCCATCTGTAGATTGCAAGTTTCTTTGGATCGTTTGCAGGTTCTTTTAATTGGTGAGTTTTCCCCTTAGTTATTTTTGAATTTGCAGGAAGTGTAAACTGAGCCATTAGTAAACTCTTCTTTTAGGTGGTATTGGTTGAACATGATTAGTTAGAGTATTCATATGAACACCTCTGGAACCCATACTCACATCTCCCTTATCGTTTAACCAGGCTAAAGAGTGAACTAACCAATTATTATCATCTCTTTCTTTATAATCTTCTCTTGCATGTGCGCCTCTACTTTCAGTTCGATTTAACGCAGAATGAAGAGTAACTTTTGATTGTGCCATTAAATTGTGTAACTCTAAAGCTTCGACCAAGTCCGTATTAAAGATTAATGATTTGTCTTTAATATCTATATCATCCATTGAGCTCTCAACTTTTGAATATTCTTCAATACCTTTTGATATGAGATCATGTGTTCTAAATACTGCACATTTTTGCTGCATTATATGTTGCATGGAAGTACGAAGTTCTCCAGTTGTAGAGTTTCCTTTGCTGTTTCTAATTTTATCAAATCGCTCAATAATATTATCTGTTTTTGATTTACTAATTTCAATTTTTTTAGAATTTGGTTTTACTTTTTCTCTACATGTTAGACTAGCTGCTTTGCCAAAAACAACAAGATCGATTAATGAATTTGTTCCTAATCTATTAGCACCGTGTACAGAAACACATGCAGCCTCACCTACAGCCATTAAACCTTCACATACATTATCTGGATTTTCATTTGTTGGCCTTAAAACTTCAGTTCTATAATTTGTCGGTATACCACCCATATTATAATGAACTGTTGGAAGAACTGGTATTGGATCTTTAGTTAGATCAACTCCAGCAAATATTTTTGCAGTTTCTGAAATACCAGGTAATCTTTTATGTAATGTATCAGCATCAATGTGCTCAAGATGAAGTAGCACATGATCGGCATTATCTCCACAGCCTCTATTTTCACTAATTTCAATAGTCATTGCTCGGCTTACTACATCCCTTGATGCTAGATCTTTTGCATTTGGAGCATATCTTTCCATAAATCTTTCACCATCACTATTAGTTAAATATCCACCTTCTCCTCTTGCTCCCTCAGTGATTAACACTCCTGCACCGTAAACTCCTGTTGGATGGAACTGAATAAATTCCATATCAGAAAGAGGTAGGTTTTGTCTTAAAGCCATTGCACTACCGTCACCAGTACAAATGTGAGCACTCGTGGATGAGAAGTAAGCTCTTCCATATCCACCAGTAGCTAGAATTGTTTGATGAGATAAAAATCGATGGATTGATCCATCCTCTAAGCACCATGTTACCACACCAATGCAATTACCTTGATCATCAGAAATTAAATCTAAAACAAAATATTCAATATAAAATTCTACATTATTTTTAAGTGATTGCTGATAAAGTGTATGGAGTAAAGCATGTCCCGTTCTATCAGCTGCTGCACAAGCTCTCATAGCAGGAGCTCCCTCGCCATTATTGGTTAAGTGTCCGCCAAAAGGTCTTTGATAGATCTTGCCATCATCTGTTCTACTAAAAGGCATGCCATATTCTTCAAGTTCAATTACTGCTTCAGGGGCTTTAGAACATAAGTATTCAATTGCATCTTGATCACCAAGCCAGTCGGAACCCTTAACTGTATCATACATGTGCCACTTCCAATTATCTTCACCCATATTACCTAGTGCTGCTCCAATTCCACCTTGTGCTGCAACAGTATGACTTCTTGTTGGAAACACTTTTGATATACAGGCTGTTTTTAATCCAGATTCAGCACATCCAAGCGTAGCTCTCAGTCCTGACCCGCCAGCTCCAACAACTACAACGTCATAATGGTGATCAATAATTTTGTATGAATTAGTCATTTAAAACACCATTCTCACTAAATTTACAGTAATTAAAACCATGATAAAATAAACAAGAAAATTAATTGATACTTTAATAAATTTGGCTATCTTTTTCGATGTGACATAATCTTCAATAATTGTTTGCAGTCCTAATTTTGAATGCAGAAGCATAGATTGCATCATCACAAAAAATAAAAATGCATTAACATAGGATTGAAAAAAAATTTCTATTTCAGAATATGTCATCTTTGATAATGATATTGCTGAGTATATAAACCAAAACGTCAATGGTATTAAAATTGAAGCAGTAATTCTTTGGGTTAACCATTTAAAAGCATAATTTTTCATGCAAAGTACCAGACAAAAAAACTAGAAATTAAAGTTAGACATATCACAGCATAACCCGATTTATATACTTGAGATAATTCCATTCCAATACCGAATGACCAATATAATTTTCTACATCCATTAAATAAATGGTAAAAAATACCGACAGTCCAAATCATTAGAACTAGTTTAAACAAAATACTCTTTGAAAGAGTTTCAAAATAAATATAGAATTCGGGACCAAAACTAATTAAAAAAAACCAAATTGAAATTAATAGTGCACCCACACTTAATCCTATTCCAGATATCCTATGAAAAATTGAAAATACTGCTGTCAGTACTCTTTTGTGAATAGATAGGTGAGGTGATAATGGTCTATTATCAGTCATTTTTTGCATTTTTTTTATGTTTCATAAGTAAGTATTTTTCTTCAAATTTCAAAATATTAATGGTTTAGTTATTTTTTTCTTACTATCACGGAAGTTTGTAAAATGTTGATAAAAAGTGGCAAATTTTATGAAAATCATCCAAATTTAATGCCAAATTTAACTAAAAATCTTGAATTTTAAATAGATAGATATTACTCTTAATAAGCCGGATAATACTCGTTTCTTAGCTTCGGAGGAACGCCAAGAATTTTAATTATCTTACCCGCCGTTTGATAATTAGTTGAGTTTCTTATTCTAGAGAGGTGTCTGCCAAGGTACAAACTAGTTTTAGAGTCCGGCCTACTTTAAATTTTTATTAAAAAAATCTTCCATCTTTTTAGAGTATACTTCGGGATATTTAAACATAGCATCTACATGATAAGAGTTTTCAACTAACCAAAATTCAGCATTAATTTTATTTTGATTTGTATATTCTTTAAAATAATTGAAGTGTCTTGTTAAGATTCTTGTATCAGAGTCACCATGAGTAAAAAAATAGTATTGTTTATTAGATAATTTTTTAGCTGGAGATAATTCTCTTGGATCTGTTTCAGTTAAAATTCTTCCAGCTAAACTAACTACTGGCCCAAATTCTATAGTAAGACCATATCTTGCTATTTCATCTTTTAAAATCATATTAAATTCAGCAAGTGAACTATCTGCCCACACTGCACGTATTTCGGGTTCTGCATTTGCTGCAAAAATAGACGTGCTTGCACCAAGAGATATTCCATGTAATCCAATACTATTAGACTTGAAACCTATATTTTTTAAAAAATCAAATGCACCAAGAATATCATTATATGACTTTAAACCTAAATCATCATAACTGCTTACAGTATCACTTTGGCCGTAGTTTCTTAAATCTATCGTAAGAACATTAAATTTTTTATTAACTAAAAAACTTGCAATAAGATTCGGCTCGGACTTACATTTACCATTAGGGCTTATGCCATGTGTTACAATTATAATTGGTCTATTTGGAAAATAGTTAAACAGCCATCCATTAATTTTAATGTTGGAGTCACGAGATTGAAAATATACATCTTGCCATTCATCTAAGAAATAGTCTTTAAAATTAAAATTTTCTCTTACTTTTTGTCGTGCAAGAATTGAGTATTCATGTGAATCAACTGTTGTACTCCATGAATTAGGAAGGGATCCTTCGTGTAACCCACAAGTTGGATCTATTTTTAAAATTTGATAAGCAACATAAAAACCTGCAGTAAAATAAACTACAACTAATAAAACTACTGTGCTGACTAAAAATCTGATTATGTATTTCATCAATCTGGTTTTACTATAGTCATTTCATATAATCTGCTAGCGGTTCTTTTAAATTCTTCTGCTAGAGTATTTATATTATTTAATGAATTTATTGGTTTTGATGCTAAAATTACAATAGAACAATTATTTTCATATAACATATCAATTAATCCAATAAATCTCCTGCACGAATCTTTTTTCTGATTATCAAATTCAGGAACATTTTTTAAAAATACCAACTTAAATTTATCTGCAATATTTTTATAATCTTCATTACCAAGATTTACTTCACAAAGATTTTCAAAATCTATCATCATTAGATTTGATGTGCATTTATCAAACTCTAGTTCACGACTTTTAGATTTTATTTTTACAGTTGTTAAATGGGAGGGATCAACAAAGCGATTAAATAATTTTTCAAATTCATTTGATGTTTCAGTTGTTATAGGTGTGAAATATGTCTTTGATTGATTTAAAGTTTGTCGGCGAAAGTCTGTTTTAATACTAATATCATAGAGAAAAAAATTTTTTTTAATTAAATCAATAAATGGTAGAAAATCATTTCTCTGTAAGCCATCTTTGTATAAATTATCTGGATGAAAATTTGACGACAATAATATAAATATTTTATATTTAGAAAAATAATTAAATATTTTTTTTATTATTAGTGCGTCAACAATATTAAAAATATGTAATTCATCAATAAATATTATTTTGTAATCTGTACTTAAATTCTTTACATAGTTTTCAATAGCAAGTTCTTTATTTTCTGATTTTTTAACTTGTTCATGTATTTCATTCATTAAGTTATTAAAATGAATTTTTTTTCCAATCTTGGTATTTTGATAAAATAAATTTAATAAAAATGTTTTTCCTGTTCCAACTTGACCATAAAGATAAATTCCTTCAAAAATTTTATCCTTAAAAAATAACTTTGTTTTACTAAATGATGACCATACATTGTCTGCTTGTTTTAAGAATTCAATTTGATCTTTATTTTTTTTTATAAAATTATTTTCAACAAAACTATTGTATTGATCAATAACACCAAACATTATTTTTTACCTAAGTACTGTTCAAGTTTTTTTAAAGTTTGAAGTTCACCACTGCTGATGCTTTTATCTTCTTTCTTCTTCTTTAATCGTTTATATTCCTTAATTAGAAAATTAAGACTTTCCATTATTTGTTTATTCATGTTTTATAAATTATAGGTAAAATTGATGATACAACAATCATGATAGAACTGATTAAAATTATAAAAGATATTCCATATCCCCAATCAATTGCATAGCCAAAAACGACGGGTGATAGTGCACTGGCAAATACCGCAACAGCATGCAGTAACGCTTTTGCTGTGCCAATACTTTTTACTCCGTATAATTCAGCCCAAAGTGACCCCATGAAAGGTGCGGATAAACCTAAGTTAAATCCAAATAAAGACATATAAGCTACAAATGACCAATAATTATCAAAGAAAAAAAGAACTATGATACAAACTAATAATGGTGTTAGAACATAAGGTATGGCTTTCTTTGTATTAATTTTATCTATTAAAGGCCCTCCAATAAGTAATCCTAAAATAGAAAATAAACCAAATAAAATATAACCATTTCCAAGCATTTGCATTGTCCACCCCTTTGAGTCAAAGATGTAAATTTGATGAAACATTAATCCCGTACCAATAAAAGGAAAGGATGCAGCCAATGGAAAATAAATGAAAAACACTCTATCTCTTAAGATTTCTGCAATAGTCCAATTTTTATTCAATATATCATTATCAATAGTATTTGTGAGAACTAAATCTCTATTTTTTTGATTATATAAAATCAAAAATACTATTGGTATTAAGATTAATAGAATTATATTTGTTAAAATCCAGAGTGTTTTAAAATCTAAGTATGAGTTAAAATGCACAACTATTTTTGGTAAAAACATGATTGCTAGCATTCCTCCTAAGGTTGCAAATGATATTGCCTTACCTCTATCAACTGAAAAATATCTAGCCATAGAAGTTGTTCCGGCATGCATCATAGCTCCTTGACCAAAGAAACGTAAAAGAAATAAAATAATAAATAGATGAAATATATTATCAAAGATAAAATAAAACCCGGTGCATGCAATGGCTAGACCAAATATAATAACTATTGAATAAAATCGTAAATCTATTTTATCTATTAACTTAGCAAAATTGATAAATAAAAATGAGCTTACTAATGTTGCTATTGCATAAACTAAACCAAATTCACCATCAGTAATTTTATAAATATTAAGAATATCATCATTAAATAATGCAATATAGAAAGTCTGTCCAAAACTTGCAAAGAAGACCATGACAAATCCGTAAACTAAGAGGTTTGGATCGTGTAAAAAAAATTTTTTCATTAAAATTTATAGCAATTTTTTAATTCTATTTAAAAGTTTTACCATTTTACTTTTATTAATTCTTCCTGTGTTAACATTTCTTGGACTTGGATGATAACTGCCAACCAAAATTTTCTTATCAGGTAAAATATTCATAGATCCGTGAGAAAAAATGTAATCTTTATTTCGTATTTCATATTGTTGCTTATAATAATTTACACAGGTGTCATGACCAATTTTCCCAAGGGCAACAATGACTTTTATTTTTTTTAAGAAAGTAATTTCTTGATTGAAAAAATTAAAACATGTTTTCAATTCTTGTGAAGTGGGTTTATCTTCGGGGGGTACACATTTAAGAGCAGTAGTTAAGTACATATTTTGAAGTTCCAAACCGTCACCTCTCTCTACTGAATCTGGTTGATTTGCAAATCCAGTTTTAAATAAACAGGAAAATAAAAAATCTGCAGATTTATCACCTGTAAATACTCGACCTGTTCTATTTCCTCCATGCGCTGCTGGTGCAAGCCCTACCATTAATAATTTAGCTTTTTCATCTCCATAGCCAGTAATGGGCTTACCCCAATAACTTTGATGCATATATTGTTTTCTTTTTTCTTTAGCAATTTTTTCACGGAAGTTAACTAAGCGTTCACACTTTCTGCAATTAATAATGGATTTGTTTAAATTACTTAATGCCATTTGGAAAATATATATTTATATTACAGCTCTGTGATTAATGAAAGAGCTAAAGCTATTCTAGAATTTTGTTTTATTAAAACTAAGCTTGAACAGTGGTTTAAAAAAGATGATGAATTTGATAATATTTTAAAAAGTACTTTTATGGATGACTACATTAAAGCTGTTAATAGTGAATATGATAATTGGAAAAATAAAGCTGAAGAATGTGTAGCTTTGATTATATTACTTGATCAACTATCAAGAAATTTTTTTAGAAATAATTCAAAAGCTTATGATCAGGATACTAAGTGTGTTTTAATTGTTAAAGAAGCAATAAGTAAAAAATATTTAGATTGTCTAGATAATGAAAAAATACATTTTTTATTACTACCGTTAATTCATAGTGAAGATATCTCCGATCATGAACTTGGTCATAAATTAGTCAATCAATATTTAAATAATCATACAGAATATACAAACATTAAAAAGGCGTGGGGTGATCATAGTGTGGCAATTAAAAGGTTTGGAAGGTACCCGCATAGAAATAAAATACTAAATAGGCAGTCAACAAATGAAGAAGAGTTATTTTTGACACAACCAAATAGTTCTTGGTAAAAACAAATATTACAATAGGTCTCGTGGTGAAATGGATATCACACGTGTCTTCGGAACATGGATTTGGGGTTCGAGTCCCTACGAGACCGCCAATTAAATAGTTATTTTTTCTGAGTACTTTGAAATTACTAACTCAGCAATTTGAACAGCATTAAGTGCAGCTCCTTTGCGCAAATTATCTGAGACTACCCATAAGTTCAAACCATTATCAATTGATTGGTCATTTCTAATTCTACTAATATAAACTTTATCATCTCCTGCAATTTCAACAGGAGTCACATAACCTTCATCTTTTCGATAATCAATTACTGAAATTCCTTCAGAGTTAGATAATATTTCGTTAGCTTCTTTTTCATCTAATGGCGAGTCAAACTCTAAATTTATAGCTTCTGAATGACCAATAAAAACAGCTGTTCTAACACAAGTTGCTGAAACATTAATTCCCTCGTCTAGAATTTTTTTAGTTTCATCAATCATTTTTTGCTCTTCTTCTGTATTACCATTTTCTAAAAAAGCTCCAATGTGTGGAATGGCGTTAAAAGCAATTTGTTTTGTAAACTTTTCTTTTTTTAATTCTTGGTTTGCATAAACATTTTGAGTCTGATTAAATAATTCATCCATACCTGTTTTACCTGCTCCAGAAACAGCTTGGTATGTTGATACAACAATTCTGTTTATAATTGCTTTTTCATGAAGTGGTTTTAATGCAACAACCATTTGTATAGTTGAACAGTTAGGATTTGAAATAATATTAGTTCTGTTTTCATCATCAAAAAATTCATCAAGTGCATTAGCGTTTACTTCAGGCACGATTAAAGGAATATTTTGTTGCATTCGAAAATGAGAGGTATTGTCTATAACAATACATCCTACTTTAGCTGCTTTTGGTGCATATTCTGCAGAAATTTTCCCTCCAGGTGAAAATAAACCAATGTGAGCTTTTGAAAAATCAAATTCTGATAAGTCTTCTACAATAATTTCTTTATCTTTAAACTCTACTTTTTTGCCTTTTGATTTTGATGATGCGAGTAAATATAAATTGTCTATTGGAAAATCCCTTTGCTCCAATATTTGAACTATTTCTGTTCCTACCGCACCTGTTGCTCCTGCTACTGCTATATTGTATTTTTGAGTCATTTAATTTCCAGATAGAATTTTTAATTCTTCAATAAGAGCATTGCCCATTTCTTGAGTTGAGATAATTTTTTCTGCTCCATCTTTTATATCAGCTGTTCTTAAACCTTTTAGTAATACATTCTGTACTGCTTTCTCAATCATTTGACTATCTTCTTGCATATCAAAACTATATTTCAGCATCATAGCAAAGCTCATGATCATTGCTAAAGGATTTGCCTTAGATTGACCAGCTATATCTGGTGCGCTACCATGAACGGGCTCATACATTGCTGCTCTAGTTCCATTTTCTTTAACTGGTCCAAGAGCTGCTGAAGGAAGCATACCTAAAGATCCTGTTAGCATAGCAGCAGTATCACTTAAAAGATCACCAAATAAATTATCTGTAAGTATGACATCAAATTGTTTTGGATAACGAACTAACTGCATTGCACAATTATCTGCAAGCATATGTTCTAAATTAACATCAGGATATTCCTCTTTATGTAAATCTGTTACTGTTTGTTTCCAAAATAAACCTGTTTCCATTACATTTGATTTTTCTACTGATGTAACTTTATTATTACGCAACTTTGCTAAATCAAATGCTACTCGTGAAACTCTATTAACTTCTGATGTAGTGTACAGTTGTGTATCAATTGCCTTACTTTCAGTCTCACTAATTTTTGATATGCCTCTTGGTTGTCCAAAATATACACCACTAGTTAATTCTCTTATTATCAAAATATCTAATCCTTTAACAAGATCAGATTTTAAAGATGATGAATCTGAAAGAGCATCTAAAACAACAGCTGGTCTTAGATTTGCAAAAAGATCTAGGTCTTTTCTTAATCTTAATAAGGCTGCTTCAGGTCTTTTATCTCTTTCTACATTATCCCATTTAGCGCCTCCTACCGCACCAAATAATACTGCGTCACAATCCATAGCTACTTGCATTGTTTCATCACTTATAGAATTACCTTCTTTATCGTATGCCGTACCCCCAACTAATCTTTCAGAAATATCAAAAGATAAAGATTTAGTTTTTTCCATCCAATCAATTATTTTTAATACCTCAGCCATAACTTCATTTCCAATTCCATCACCAGGTAAAATTAAAATTTTTTTATTACTCATTTTTGACTACACTATCCAAGGTTGAATAATGTGTATTTTTTCTTCGTGAACATCAATTTTTTTATTTTTTTGGAGTGTTAAACCAATATCATCCAAACCCTCTAGCAAACATTTTTTTCGAAATGCATCAATTTCAAATTTTATTATTTTATCATTTTGATAAGTAATTTTTTGATTTTCTAAATCAACAGAAATATCATTTTTATTTTCTGCTTCGTTCATTAATATATCTACTTTTTGTTGATCTAACTTAATTGGAAGAATTCCATTTTTAAAACAATTATTATAGAAAATATCTGCGAAGCTTGGAGCAATTATTGACTTAAAACCAAAATCTAAAAGTGACCATGGTGCATGCTCTCTACTTGATCCACAACCAAAATTTGCCCCAGCAATTAAAATTGTTGAAGTTTTATAAGGGTCCCAGTTAAGAACAAAATCATTCTTTATGTTACCTTGAATATCGTATCTTAATTCATGAAATAAGTTTTTTCCTAAACCAGATCTCTTTATTGTTTTCAAAAATTGTTTTGGAATAATCATATCGGTATCGACATTAATCATTGGTAATGGTGCAGGGATACCAATTATTGTTTTAAATGATTCCATTTATAAATCCTCTGCTGTTGCAAAAGAACCTTTGATTGCAGAAGCAGCAGCTATTGCAGGACTAACAAGATGTGTTCTACCTTCTCTACCTTGTCTACCTTCAAAATTTCTATTTGATGTTGATGCACATCTTTCTTGCGGTTTTAATTGATCTGGATTCATAGCTAAACACATGGAGCAACCTGGCTCTCTCCAATCAAATCCTGCTTCAATAAAAATTTTATCTAAACCTTCTTCTTCAGCTTGTTTTTTAACTAGACCTGAACCAGGAACGATCATTGAGTCTACAGAAACTTTTTTGCCCTCTACAACTTTGGCAACTTCTCTTAAATCCTCAATTCTTCCATTAGTGCAAGAGCCAATAAATACTTTATCAATTTTAATTTTTTGTATTTCTTGTTTGGGTTCTAAACCCATATATTCAAGAGAACGCTCCATAGCCTTCTTTCTGTTTGGATTACTCTCTTCTTGAGGATTTGGTACTATACCATTTATAGCAACAACGTCTTGTGGGCTTGTGCCCCAAGTAATTTGTGGTGAAATATCTTCAGCATAAATTAAAATTTCTTCATCATATTTTGCACCATCATCAGAAGGAAGAGATTTCCAAAATTCTACCGCTTTGTCCCAATTATCTCCTGATGGAGCATACGGTCTACCTTTAATATATTCAAAAGTTTTTTCGTCAGGAGCGATTAAACCAGCTCTAGCACCTGCTTCAATACTCATATTACAGATTGTCATTCTTCCTTCCATAGAAAGAGAGGAAATTGCATTACCAGCATATTCAATAACATAACCAGTTCCACCAGCTGTTCCTATTTTTCCTATTATATGAAGAATAATATCTTTTGCTGTAACACCTAAGTTTAATTTACCTTCAACAGAAATTCGCATATTCTTTGCAGGTTTTTGAATCAAGGTCTGAGTAGCTAATACATGTTCAACTTCACTTGTGCCGATACCAAAAGCTAGGGCACCAAATGCTCCGTGTGTTGCTGTATGACTATCACCACAAACTATTGTCATACCTGGCTGAGTTATACCTTGTTCTGGTCCAACTATATGAACTATACCTTGTCTGCTATCTAATAATGGAAAAAGTGTAACATCAAAATCTTTGCAATTTTTTTCTAGTGTTTCAACCTGAATTCTACTTTCTTTATTTTCTATACCTTTAGATCTATCTGAAGTTGGAACATTATGATCAGCTACAGCAAAAGTACTTTGAGGCCTTCTAACTTTACGGTTATTATTTCTCAAACCTTCAAATGCTTGAGGGCTTGTAACTTCATGAACAAGGTGTCTATCAATATATATAAGACAAGTTCCATCTTCTTGTCTATCAACAAGATGATGTTCCCAAATTTTATCAAAAAGAGTTTTAGGATTATTTATTTTCATCCGATTTATTTTCGGCTGCTTTTTCCTCTTCTTTACTAGATTCCTCTGCAGCTTCTGCTTTAGATTCTTCTGCTGGTTTGGCTTCTGCTTCTTCTGCTTTTATCTCTGCTTGTTTTGCTTCTACCTCTTCAGCTTTTGGTTCCTCTGCAGCATTTGTATCTGTATCTGCAGTTTTTGTTTCTTCTACCGGAGGAGCCTCCTCTATATATTCATATTGATCAGCTTCGTCGCCCCTATCTTTATCTGCGATCCTTGCTTTCTTTCCAGATAAATCTCTTAGATAATATAGCTTAGCTCTTCTTACATCACCTTTTCTAACAACTTCAATTTTTTCTACTAGTGGACTGAATAAAGGGAATACTCTTTCAACACCCTCTCCATGAGATATTTTTCTCACAGTAAAGTTAGAGTTTACTGAATTATTTTTTCTTGCAATACAAATACCTTCAAATGCTTGAAGTCTCGACTTACTTCCCTCTGTAATTCTTACAGTAACTTTTAGAGTATCACCTGGACGAAAAGCAGGAACTCTTTTTTTTGAAGTTAACTTTTCAATTTGTTGTTTTTCAAATGTCTCTAATAAATTACTCATTTTATATTTCCTTTTTAAAAAGATCTGGTCTTAATTCTTTAGTTTTTTCAACCGATTTTTCTTTTCTCCATTTATCAATTTTTTCATGATGACCTGATGTTAAAACATCTGGAACTTCATGTTTATTTCCCTGAATATCTTCCCAGGTTTGTGGTCTGGTATAATGAGGATATTCAAGCAGATTATTAGAAAAAGATTCTTCTAATAAACTTTGTGGCTGCCCTAATACTCCAGGAATGAGACGAATACAACCTTCAACTAACACCTGGGCAGCAATCTCACCACCAGAAAGGACGTAATCACCGATACTTATTTCCTGAAAATCAAGAATTTCTATAGCTCTTTGGTCGACCCCTTCAAATCTACCGCATAAAATAAGCATTTCATCATGTTTTGATAAATTATTAAGTTTGGCTTGAGATAATTTCTGACCTGACGGTGTTAGAAAAATTTTACAGTAATTATCAGTTTTGAAAGTGATTGAATTTAATGCTTTTTCTATCACATCTGGACGAATAACCATTCCGGGGCCTCCCCCAAAAGGTTCACCATCAACACTTCCTCTTTTGTCAATTCCAAAATTATGTAGATTGACTATCTCAAGAGAAAATTTTTTATTGTTTAATGCATTTCCGATCACAGAATATCCTAATGAACCAGGGAACATTTCAGGATAACAGGTTAAAATGACTACTCTCATTTTAATCAAGAATACCAGGTATTGGATCAGCTATAATTTCTTTTTTATTAATATTAACTGATAAAATATTTGTTTTATCAAAAGGTATAAGAATAAGTTTGGTATTATATTTGACTTCTAATAAATCACCTGCACCAAAATTTTGAACACTTAAAACTTTTCCAATACTAGTATTGTCTTTCAAGAAAATCATGCATTCGATTAGATCGTTAATGTAAAACTCATTATCTTTTGTTTTTGGAAAAAATTTCTTATTTGAAAAAATTTTTTGACCTTTAAGCTCTAAAACATCTTCTCTAGAAAAGTATTTTTCAACTTGAACAACACACTTATTATTTTTGAATAAAATATTTTTAAAATTCCAAGCAACTGAACCATCAAAATTATAATAGTTTTTTAAATTTTTAAAAACTTCAAAAGAGGTAGTCATCATATTAACTTTTATTTCACCTTTTAATCCTAAAGGAGATCCAAACTGACCAACAAGAATAATATCTTTATTACTCAAAGCAAAAATTGATTTTATTCTTTTTTAGCTTTTGGTTCTTCAGCAGGTTGCGCATCTTCGGCTGGCTTAGCTTCTGCTTCTTCTGCTTTTGGTTCTTCAGCAGGTTGCGCAGCTTCTTCTTTTTCTTTAGCAGCAGCTAAACGTTCCTGTGCTTTTTTCTTAGGTAGATGTTTTTTTGTTTTTTCAGTAATAACTGGTTTTTCTATCACACCAAGATTACTAAGAAAAATAGAAATTCTATCTGATGGTTTTGCTCCTTTTGCAATCCATTCCTTAGCTTTGTCTAAATCCATTTTAACTCTATCAGCACTATCCTTTGGAAGCATTGGGTTATAAGTTCCAATTTGATCTATAAATTTTCCATCTCTAGCTCTTCTAGAATCAGCAACTACTATTCTATAAAATGGTCTTTTCTTTGCGCCACCTCTTGATAATCTTATTCTTACTGGCATTTTATTTCCTTTCTAATTTATGTTTGGAGGAAGATTTCCTTGTAATTTTTGCATTAAATCACTGGGAATTCCTCCTTTGCCCATTGATTTCATTCTCTTCATCATTTTTTGTGATTGGAGAAACTGTTTTAATAATCTGTTAACGTCTTGAACTTTTGTTCCAGATCCTTTTGAAATTCTAATTTTACGTGAAGCCTTTATAATATCTGGATCAGCCCTTTCTTTTTTTGTCATTGAACTGATTATAGCTATTTGTTTATCAATCATTGAATTAGAAATTTTATTTTCTGCCATTAACTTCTGTGCCTTTGAAACACCTGGCATCATAGAAAGTAAACCAGAGACTCCACCCATTTTACCCATTTGCTTTAATTGATTGGCAAAATCTTCAAGATCAAATTTTCCTTTAGCGATCTTTTTAGCCATATCTTCCATCTCTTCTTTATCAATATTTTCAGCAGCTTTTTCGACAAGAGATACAATATCTCCCATACCTAAAATTCTTTGTGCAATTCTTTCAGGGTGAAAGGGTTCAAAATTTTCTACTTTTTCACCTAGTCCTATAAATTTTATAGGAGAGTTTGTTATTGATTTAATTGATAGTGCTGCACCACCTCTGCTATCACCATCTATTCGAGTTAAAATTGATCCAGTAATATTTATTGCATCACTAAAACTTTTAGCTACATTTGCAGCATCTTGCCCTGTTAGAGCATCTGCTACTAATAATGTTTCGTCAGGTTTAAACTTATTTTCAATTTCTATTAATTCACTCATTAACTTTTTATCTACAACTTGTCGTCCAGCAGTATCTAAAATAAGAATATCAAATAAATTTTTTTGAGCATAATCTATGGAGTCATCAACAATCTTACTGGCTGATGATAGATTGTGCTTAAAGAAATCTGAGCCAGTTTCTTCAGCTAATACTTTTAATTGTTCTTGTGCTGCTGGTCGATAAATGTCTGCCGATGCTAATAAAATTTTTTTCTTTGAAGACTTCTTTAACAAATAGGAAAGTTTGGCAATTGAAGTTGTTTTCCCAGATCCCTGTAATCCACAAAACAATATTTTAGTTAATTGAGAAGAAGATAAATTTAGAGATTTATTTTCTGATCCAAGAATTTTTACAAGCTCATCTTGCACAAGCTTTATGATCATTTGATCTGGCTTAACAGATTTGAGAATTTCTTTTCCTAAAATGTTTGACTTGATGGAATTTATAAATTCTTTTACTACAACTAAAGAAACATCTGCCTCTAAAAGAGCAATTCTAATTTCACGTAAAGTAACTTCAAGATCTGTTTCTGATATAACAGCCTTACCCCGAATACTTTGAACAATTTTTTCAAATTTTGTGTTCAGTGTATCAAACATAAATCTCCAATAGCCTTTAACTCCAGGGCACGAAACTCGTGGGCTAGAGTACCTATCACAATTGTAACAAGCTCAATTCGTTTACAAATATAGGATTTGTTGCTGACCCTCTATTAGCTGAATAATTGAAAGTCAAGTATTCTTAAATTTCCCATATTTACTGAGATTTATCGATAAATTAGGTTATAAAACAAATATGCAAAAAGTAGACTTTATAAAGATGCATGGACTTGGGAACGATTTTGTTATCATAGATAAAAGGTCTAACAATATCACAATTACTGAAGATATTATTAAAAGACTCAGTGACAGAAGAACTGGAGCAGGGTGTGATCAATTAATCACAATTAATAATACAAGTAATCAAAGTGCTGATGCTGAAATTGAAATTTTTAATCCTGGTGGTGATAGAGCCGAAGCATGTGGTAATGGAACACGCTGCGTGGCAAAAATACTATTTGATGAAGATTCAAATAAAGAAATTTTAAAAATTCAATCTGATGCAGGCATATTAGAATCAAAAAAAATAGATAACAATATAAGTGTCAACATGGGTTCAATAAAAAATACTTGGGATAAAATTCCTTTGAGTAAAGAAGTCGATACAATGAATATACCAATTTCAATTGATGGATATAGTAATGGAGTTGCTGTTAATGTAGGTAATCCACATGTAGTTTTTTTTGGAAAATCGATCAAAGATACAGATCTTGAAAGTATAGGTCCTAGAATAGAAAATCATGAACTCTTTCCAAAAAAAACTAATGTTGAAATAGTTGAAGTTATTAATTCAAATTTAATTGAAATGAGGGTTTGGGAACGTGGAGTTGGAATTACGTTAGCTTGTGGTAGTGGTGCCTGTGCCGCTGTATATGCTGCATGGAAAAAAGGATTAATTGAAAATAACGCCGAAGTGAAACTTGAAAAAGGATCACTGCACATAAATATAATTAATAATGAATCTATAATGACAGGGCCTGCAGAAATAAGTTATCGGGGTAGTTTAGAAATATAATTTATGAAAAATAAAAACTACGTAGTCAATCTGGGTTGTAGATTGAATATTTATGAAGGTGAAATTATTAAAAACCATCTTAAAACAAATAATTTAAATAATGTTACAGTTATAAACTCCTGTGCAGTAACTGAAGAAGCTGAGAAAAAAGTTTCTTATGAAATTAGAAAGGCAAAAAAAAAATTTCCTAATAATAAAATAGTAGTTACAGGATGTGCAGCTCAAATAAATCCATTAAAATATAAAGATTTAAAAGAAGTAGACTCAGTAATTGGGAACACAGAAAAATTAGAAACTTTAACATGGAAAAATATCGATCAGTCTAAAAGTTTTAAAGTAGGAAATATATTAAAAGAAAGTAAAACAGTACCTAATTCAATTGAAAAATTTGAAGGAAAATCAAGAGCTTATATTGAAATACAACAAGGTTGTAACCATCGCTGTACTTTTTGTGTCATTCCATTTGGCAGAGGCAATAATAGAAGTGTACCTGCTGGAGAAATAGTAAATAAAATAAAAAAAATTGTTAGCAATGGATATAATGAAGTAGTCTTAACAGGAGTAGATATAACTGATTATGGAAAAGATCTTCCTGCAAAACCTACTTTTTCTAACTTAATTAAAAGAATCCTAAAATTAGTACCTGAATTAAAACAACTGCGTTTGTCTTCAATTGACTGCGCTGAAATAGACAAAGATTTTTGGGATGTTTTAAAGGACAAAAGATTGATGCCTCATTTTCATATAAGTTTGCAGGCTGGAAACAATTTAATTTTGAAAAGAATGAAAAGAAGGCATTCAAGGGAAATGGCAATTAATTTTTGTAAAAAAGTTTTATCCATTAGGAAAGATGCAACATTTGGTGCTGATATAATTGCCGGTTTTCCAACAGAGACAGAAACAATGTTTCAAGATTCAATTAAACTAATTGAAGAGTGTAATTTAACTCATCTTCATATTTTTCCATATTCACCAAGAAAAAACACTCCTGCATCTAGAATGCCTCAAGTTCAAAAAAATATTATCAAAGATAGAGCAAGAAGACTTAGAGAAAGAGGTATGGAAAAATTAAAACAACATTTAAAAAAAAATATTGGAAAGAAGGAACAAATTTTAATTGAAAGTAGAAAAGAAAATTTTTCACTTGGAAAAGATCAGCATTTTTTAAAAGTAAAACTTGAAGAAGAGTTTATAGAGGGGAATATAATTTCCTGTATATACACAGGCGTAGAAAATGATACGTTATTAGCAAGAATAGCATGAGTTTGTTCTCAATATTTAAAGATAAGTTAAGTAAAACTTCAAATATACTTTCTTTTAATATTTTAGAGATTTTAAAAAACAAAAAAATAGACGATTTAACTTTAGAAGAGTTAGAAAATGTTCTTATTTCATCTGATATTAGTTTGGATGTTGTAAATCAGCTAATAGATTCTATAAAAAAAATAAAAATTTCAAATGATGATGGAATAAAAAATGTATTAGAAATCTTAGCTCAAAATATAGAAAGTATATTACTGCCAAGAGAACATGTTCTAATAAATGAAAAAAATGATGAAAAAAAAATATTAATATTTGTGGGAGTAAACGGAAGTGGAAAGACAACCACTATTGGTAAAATTGCAAATAAAATTTTATCAAATAAAAAAATTCTGATTGCGGCTTGTGATACATTTAGAGCAGCAGCTGTTGAGCAGTTGGAGAATTGGGCGAAAAAAAATAATAATGGTTTTATCGCTGGAAAAAGTAATCAAGATCCAGCAAGTGTAGCGTATCGGGCAACTGAAGAATTTGGAAAAGAAAATTATGATTTTTTACTTATAGATACTGCTGGAAGATTATCAAATAATACTAACCTTATTAATCAGCTAATTAAATTGAAGAATGTTATCTCAAAAGTTAATTCCTCTTTTAATATTGAAACTGTATTAGTTTTAGATGGAACGAATGGTTCGAACATGATTAAGCAAGTAGAAATCTTTGGAAATGAACTTAATGTATCAAGTCTTATAATAACTAAATTGGATGGAACAGCAAAAGGTGGAGCATTAATTTCAATTGCAAATAAATTTGAAATCCCTATAAGTTATGTTGGTCTTGGAGAAAGTATTGAGGACCTTGTAACCTTTAATTCTCAAAACTTTTCTAGGTCTATTTTAAATCTAGAGGAACAAAAATGAAGTCAGTTTATAAATTATTAATTGATATAGGACCGGTTGCTGTATTCTTTATTTTTTATACAAGAAGTGGTCTTCAAGAAGCAATACTTCCTCTTATGATTGCAACTGTAATTTCAGTAATCGTTTCATATATACTTGAGAAAAAAATACCCATTATGCCAACTCTTGGGGCTGCGATTGTATTAATATTTGGAGGTCTAACAATTTATTTTGACAATGAAATTTTTATTAAAATGAAACCAACAATAATAAATTTGGTCTTCGCATTAATTTTATATGGAGGAGTGATTGTTAAAAAACCTCTTTTAAAGTATCTTTTAGGTGCTGCACTTAAACTAGAAGAAGATGGATGGAGAATATTGACTCAAAGGTGGATTGCTTTTTTTGTTGCACTTGCTGTTTTAAATGAAATTGTTTGGAGAACACAAAGTACTGATGTTTGGGTAAATTTTAAAGTTTTTGGTATCTTGCCAATTACGTTTATTTTTACGATGACACAATTCCCTTTAATTAAAAAATATCAAATTGAAGATTAAGTTAAAAATTGTTTTCTCTTAATGCTAAAAATCCTGGTGATTTATTTCCCTCAAGCCACTCTAGAAATGCACCTCCAGCTGTAGATAAATATTTAAATGCATCATGGGCTTTAGCTTTTTTTATTGCTGCAAGTGTATCTCCTCCTCCTGCTAGAGCATCTAATTGAGATTTACTTGAATAATTTTGTATAATATTTGCGACTGAAATTGTACTTTTATCAAATGGGCTATACTCAAATGCGCCTAAAGGCCCATTCCATAAAATTGATTTAGATTTTAATATTTCATCTGAAATTAGTTTTGTTGTTTGTTCACCAACATCTAATATCATTTGGTCATTTGGAATATTTTTGATTGAATAAGCCTTAACATTTACTCTATCTTCTATTGTTTTTGAGCAAACAGCATCAATTGGTAAAAGTATTTTGCAATTTTTTGATTCTGCTTTTTTTTGTATCTTTTTTGATAGTTCAATAAAATCATTTTCTACCAGAGAAGAACCAACGTTATAATTATTTGATAGCAAAAAGGTATTAGCCATTGCACCACCAATCACTAAAGAGTCAAAAATTTCAACTATATTTTCTAAAACTTTTATTTTTGTTGAAACCTTTGAACCACCTATAATTGCTAAATTTGGTTTATTTGAATTTTCTAAAAATTTATCTAAATTTTCAATTTCTTTTGAGAAACTTAATCCAGCGTATGAAGGTAAGTATTTAGTAATACCTACTATAGATGCATGATTACGATGAGATGCAGAGAACGCGTCATTAATATATATGTCAAAACTAGAAGCTAATACTTTTGAAAAATTAAGATCATTTTTTTCTTCTTCAGCATTAAAACGAATATTTTCTAATAGACAAATTTCCCCCATTTCCATTTCAGCAATTTTTGTCTCAATTATTTTTTTTTCACAGTTAGCTAAAAAATGAATTGTGTTTAAATTTAAAAATGTTTTTAATTCTGAACATAAAAACTCAATGGAATATGTTTTATTAACTTGACCTTTAGGTCGGCCAAAATGAGCAATTAAGAATATCTTATTTTTATTTATAATTAGTTTTTCTAGTGTTGGTAAAATAGCATGAATTCTTGAATGATCTGTAATTGTCCCTTCCAAAACTGGTACGTTTAAATCAACTCGAACAATTATTTTTTTATTTTTACAGTCTAGATCTCTTAATTCTTTCATTTCTATTCACATGTATATAAAAAAAATGCTGGAAATCATTGATTTTTTTTAAAAATTTGCAGTTTTATCTTTTTTAATACATATATTTAGTATATTAAACCTTTTTTAAGCTACTAAATGTAGTGATGGAGTTTGATTATGCCTTGGGATGATAATAATGTAGCAAAACTTAGAGATTTATGGGACCAAGGTCTACCAACAGCTCAAATTGGAAAATTATTAGGATTCACCAAAAACGCAGTGGTTGGAAAAGCTCATAGAATCGGACTCGAGAGAAGACCATCTCCTATAAGAAGAACAGCTGTTAAACCTGATCGAAAAAAAGCTAGATCACCGGTAATGCCAAAATTAAATTTTGAAAGCACTAAAGAACCAGAGAGTGTTTCTACAGAGCCCACTGTTTTCCAACCAGTGGTGAAAAATTTATTCAATGCAACTCCAAAGAGAGGTTGTGAATGGCCTGAAGGTCATCCTGATGAAGCTGACTTTCGTTTTTGTGGTAAAGATAGATTTGAAGATAAGCCTTATTGTTTAGATCATTGTGCTGTTGCATATGTAGTTCCTGAAAAAGAAGAAAACGAAAAGACAGAAGTAAATATCACGATTTAATAATAAAAATTCTAGAAATAAAAATTCTTCCTGTTATCTGTTAAGATATGAAAGATAAGAGAATTAATTCTGTATTTACTCCTATTCTGATTGGTGGAAGCTTAATTCTTTTAATTAGTTTTGCAATCCGTTCAACATTTGGTCTATTTCAAATCCCTATTGCTTCAGATTTTTTATGGAACCGATCGGAATTCTCTCTTGCCATCGCTATTCAAAATTTAGCCTGGGGCATAGGTACTCCTTTATTTAGTGCTTTTGCTGAAAAATATGGTGATAGAAAAGCAATAGCGCTAGGCTTAATTCTTTATGCAATTGGAATTTTTATTAGTAGTACTGCTATAACTCCAGAAGCGCATCAAACTTTAAACTTAATAATTGGTTTTGGAATAGCTGGTAGTGGGTTTGGTCCCATTTTGGCGGTAGTTGGAAGAGCTACATCTCCAGAGAAAAGATCTTTGGCACTAGGTATTACAACTGCTGCAGGATCAGCTGGACAAGTGGTTGGTCCACCACTTGCTTCTATTTTATTATCTTTTTTACCATGGTCATCGGTGTTTGAAATCTTTTCAATTATATTATTAATAACACTAATTCTTGTTCCAATTTTAAAAACAGAATTTTCAAATACAGATATTAATAATGAGAATGAAAAAATTACTGATGCTGTATTTGTTGCAATAAAAGACCCAACGTATTCAATGCTGTTCTTTGGTTTTTTTTCTTGTGGCTTTCAGTTAGCATTTATTACTGCACACTTTCCAGCATTTATTGTTGAATCTAGTAGTCCGATTATAGAAGGAAGCTTAATTAGTTTAGTCTGTAATTCAGTAGAAGGTTTAGGAGCATTATCTATAGCTCTTATAGGATTATTTAATATAATTGGTTGTTTGATTGCTGGAGCCTTAGGAAGAGGACACTACAAGAAATATCTTTTATCTTTAATTTATACTGGAAGAACTTTTGCAGCAATTTTATTTATTTTACTTCCTATTACACCAACTTCAATTGCTATATTTTCAATAGTTATGGGTGCTTTATGGTTAGCAACAGTTCCTTTAACATCAGGAATTATAGGTCATATTTATGGATTAAAATTTATGGGAACATTATATGGAATTGTATTTTTTTCACACCAACTAGGATCGTTTGTAGGTGTTTGGTTAGGTGGTCTGTTTTATGATATATATGGAAGTTATGATATTGTATGGTGGGTTGGGATAGGAGTTGGAGCATTTTCTGCAATAATTCATTTACCAATTAGAGAAAAACCATTATCTAATAAAAAAATACAAACAGCGTAATTTTATGGATGAAAAAAAAATTATACGAAACTTAATTATAGTGATTTTTTTCCTAGTTATTATTTATTCATTAGCAAGAGTTGGTGTAGGTTTAGATCTTAGCTTTGGGCCTTATTTAAAAGAGTAGTAGAATTAATTACACCATTCTCCATGTTTAAAAATAGGCGTTACAACACCATCCTTATCAATGCCGTCGACATCAATCTTGCCTGAACCGATCATCCAATCAATATGTATCATACTTGAATTACCACCTCTTTGAGTGATTTCATCTTTCGATAAGTCTTTTTTCGATTTAAAGCATTTTGAGTAACACTGCCCAAGAGCTATATGAGAAGCAGCATTTTCATCAAATAGTGTATTATAAAAAGTTATTCCTAATTGCGATATCGGTGAACTATTAGGAACTAGTGCTACTTCTCCAAGTCTTCTAGAGCCTTCATCTGAATCAAGAACTTTTAATAAAACATCTTGTCCTTTAGAAGACTTTGCATCAACAATTTTACCTTCTTCAAATCGAACATTAATATCTTCAATTAGTGTTCCTTGATAAGATAGAGGTTTGGTTGAACAGACTTCTCCACTTACTCGACTCGCATGAGGAGTTGTGAATACTTCTTCAGATGGAATATTTGGATTACAAACAACACCATTCTGTGCTTCTGACGCTCCTCCCATCCACTCATGATCCTCAGCAAGACCTACAGTTAAAGATGTTCCAGGACCAGAGTATTTTAAAGAATGAAAATTTTTAGCATTTAACCAATCTGTTTTATCTCTTAAATTTTTATTATGTTGGTCCCATTCAGCTACAGGGTCATCATTACTAACTCTTGAAGCATGAAATATTGCATCTCCTAATTTTTTAATTGCTTCACTATCATCAAGATCTGGGAAGACTCTTTTTGCCCATGCTTTTCCTGGCCACGAAATTATATTCCAGTTAATTTTAAATTCAGTAATTCTTTCTCTAGCTGGTTTGTATGCAACGGCATTAGCTTTATTTGCACGCGAAACTTTATTAGGATCAATTTCAGATAGTAGCATGGGATCATCACCAGCAATAGCCATTCTAGCTGTATTGTTATCAAAAGCTTCACCCATCCCATTATAAAGCCAATTTGCTGCAACATTGAAAGATTCATCATTGCCAAACTTAAATCGAGATAATGTAATATCAGAATCATTGAATAGTGGGGTCACAAGTCCAGCTCCTTCTTTGTAAGCATATTCTGCTATTTTTCTAACTAAAGGTAAAGATTCTAACGGGGCTGTTATTAAAAGGTTTTGACCTTTTTGTAGTGCAACTCCTCTTTTAATTGATAGATGAGCAAGTTTATCGATCTTTTTTGTATCTACATCATAAAACATTAATATTATAATTAGTTTTTAAATTCTAAAAAGTCTAGAAATTTTAACTTTAAAATTTATCTCTAAAATCTTTCCACAAACAGTTGTTTTTTTCCAGATATAAAAATGTCAAATCTAGGCAAAAATAGTAAAATAAATTATGGATTATGATCTTTTAGATAAAATTAATTTTCCATCAGACTTAAGAGAATTTAAAAAGAAAGATTTAAAGCAAATCTCAGAGGAATTAAGAGCTAAAACAATCGAGACTGTTTCAAAAACTGGCGGTCATCTTGGTGCAGGACTTGGTGTTGTTGAATTAACTGTTGCAATTCATTATGTGTTTAATACCCCTCATGATAAATTAATTTGGGATGTTGGACACCAAGCGTATCCTCACAAAATTATAACAGGTAGAAAAAAAGATATCGAGACACTGAGAAAAAAAGACGGTGTGTATGGTTTTGTTAGAAGATCAGAAAGTGAGTATGATCCATTTGGTACAGCCCATAGTTCAACAGCAGTTTCAGCGGGATTAGGAATTAAAGCTGCAAAAGATATAAATAAAGATAACTCAAAAGTTATATGTGTTGTTGGAGATGGTGCATTAAGTGCAGGTTTAGCTTTTGAAGGATTAAACAATGCGGGTGCACAAAAAAAAGGTTTAATTGTCATTTTAAACGATAACAAAATGTCAATAGACAAACCAGTTGGTGCTATGAGTACTTATCTAACTAGGTTACTATCATCTAAATCTTACTCGAGTTTAAGAAATATTATTAAAAAACTATCTAAAACCTTACCATCAAATCTTTCAAAGACTCTTTATAGAACAGAAGAATATTCTAAAGGACTTATCACTGGTGGAACTCTATTTGAGGAATTGGGTTTTTATTATCTTGGTCCTATAGATGGGCATAATATAGATGATATGGTTTCAGTTCTAGAAAATATAAGAGATAACAAATTTGATAAACCAGTTTTTTTACATTGTATAACCAAAAAAGGTAAAGGGTATAGTCCTGCAGAAAAATCAGAAGATAAATTTCATGGAGTTGAAAAGTTTGATATTAACACTGGGAACTCAGTTAAAAAAACAAATTTAAAATCCTATTCAAATGTTTTTGGAGAAACATTATCAAAACTTGCCGAAAATGATGAAAAAATTGTAGCAATAACAGCGGCTATGATGTCTGGAACAGGATTAAAATTATTTCAAAAAAATTTTGAAAAAAGATTTTTTGATGTTGGTATTGCTGAACAACATGCTGTTACAATGGCAGCTGGATTGGCGACAGAGGGTTTCAAACCTTTTGTTGCAATTTATTCAACTTTTTTACAAAGAGCTTACGATCAAATCGTACATGACGTGGCTATTCAAAAATTACCTGTTAGATTTGCAATTGATAGAGCAGGTTTAGTAGGATCAGATGGTCCTACCCATGCTGGTTCATTTGATATTACTTATTTAGCAACTTTACCAAATTTTATAGTTATGGCACCTAGCAACCAAAGAGAGTTATCTAGTATGATAGAGTTATCTTGTGAGATTAATGACACACCATCTGCTTTTAGATTTCCAAGAGGAACAGGATCGGAAGAACTGTTTAATAATCAACCTACAGATATCAGCATAGGTAAGGGATATATTCTTAGTGAAGGTAATGATGTTGCAATCTTAAATTTAGGAACAAGACTTGAAAAATGTATTGAAGCTATTAAATTTCTTAATCAAAATAATATTTATCCTACTATTGCAGATGCAAGATTTGCAAAACCATTAGACACACAATTAATAGATGACTTATTAAATAATCATAAGTATATTTTAACTATAGAAGAAGGATCTATAGGTGGATTTTCATCTCACGTTTTACATTATGTCCACAATATAAGATCAAAAAAGGATAATGTTGTGATAAAAAATTTAATTTTTCCAGATCGTTTTGTTGAACATATGACACCGGATGAGCAATATCAAGATATTAAAATGGATACGGAATCAATAATCAGAAAAATTAATAATTTTTATGAAAATAAAATTGTTGATATAAAGAATTTTAAATCAAAAGTTTAATTCTTAATAAAAGTTAATTTAAATTTAGAAATGAAGAAAATTAAAATTTTACACAAAAGTTTTGCTAAACCGATAAGCTGTTTGACTGCATACTCTCCATCAATTGCAAATATTTTAGATGGAAAGATTGATTTAATACTAGTTGGAGACTCTATAGGTTCAACACTCTATGGAATGGATAATACTCAGGGAGTTACTATGGATATGATGAAAAATCATGGAGCAGCTGTAAATAAAACAATTAAGAAAAGTTTAAAAGTATTAGATATGCCATATAAAACATATGATAATAAAATTGATGCATATAAAAATGCTAAAATACTTTTAAATCACTGTAAGCCTGATTTATTAAAGATAGAAATTAATAAAAAAAAATTAGTTGTTTTAAAGCACTTAGTAGATAAAAAAGTAAATGTTATTTCTCATATAGGAGTAACACCACAAAGTTTTAAGAATTTTAATAATATTAAAGTTTTAGGAAAAACTAATAAAGAAAAACAAAATTTATTAGAGTTAGCGAAAGAATCTGAAAAACTTGGAGCTAAAGCAGTATTGTTAGAATGTGTTACAACCGATACAGCTAAACTAATTACAGAAAATATTTCAATACCTACAATAGGCATAGGTGCTTCAAAATATTGTGATGGTCAGGTTTTAGTATTTGATGATTTAATTAATCTAACTACAGATGATAAAAAACCAAAATTTGTAAAAAATTATTTTAATTTTAATAAAGTTGCTAGCAATGTAGTAAAAAAATATAATCGAGAAGTTAAACTTAAAAAATTTCCTAGTACTAAATTTACTTACAATTAATCTAAGTCTATAAAGTTATTATTATTATCTAAAAACTTGATTAAACCGGAATTAATTTGATACCACAAACCAACTACATTCAATTTATTTTCATTAATTGACTTATCTATAAAATCATATTCACGTAAATTTTTAATTGATTGTTTTATATTTTCCTGCTCAAAAAAAGTTATTTTTTCAGATTCTGGAAGATCATTAGGGATATTGTTGTAAGAATTTTGTAAACAACTTGTCCATTGATTTATGTATTCAAAATCATTCATATTTTTTTTATCTAATAAAGTTTTGTAAGAATATTCAACTCCGCCACAATTCGAGTGTCCTAAAATAATTAAGTTAGGAATTTGCAGTACTTTTAATGCGTATTCTATGGCAGATAATGTATGTATATTTTTATCCTTATCATTTTTAGAAGGCACAATATTAGCAATATTTCTATGAATAAAATAATCTCCTATATTTCCTCCAAACATTGTATTCTCAAGAATCCTAGAATCACAACAAGTAATAATCATTGCAATTGGTTTTTGTGGAGTTTTAGAAGCTTGTTCGTATATATGTTTGTAATCTTCAAAGGTATTCTTTTTCCAGAATTGATATCTTTCAATTAAAAATTTTGGTATTTGCATAATATTATTTTTTTCAAAATTATTTATATAGCAAAATTAGATGAAAAGGGAAATTAGTAGAAAATTCTGTGTAGCTCCAATGATGGGATATACAACTCCATATGCAAGAAAACTTTATAGAATTTTGTCAAATAATAGTTTTTTATTTAGTGAAATGATAGCAACAAAATCACTGATTTACTCAAAGAGTAGAGAAAATATTATTGATAATGATTTTAACAACCCTGTTGCTCTTCAAGTAGGTGGTTCTGAAATTGATGAATTAATAAAAGCTTCTCAAATAGCAATAGATTACAACTACGACGAAATAAACTTAAATGTTGGCTGTCCAAGTAAAGCTGTTCAAAAGGGTAGTTTTGGTGCATGTCTGATGAAAGATAAAATTCTTGTAAAAAATTGTATAGAAGCTTTACAAAATGATGAGATTGAAGCTACATTAAAATGTAGATTGGGATTAGGCAGAGAATTAAATTACGAATTCTTTGAAGAGTTTATTGATGAGATATCAAAGACTGGAATCAAATTTATTTATGTGCATGCAAGAAATGCAATTCTTAGTGGTATTAGTCCGCAGGCCAACAGATCAATACCACCACTTAGTTATGATTTTGTAAAAAAAATTAAAAATAAATATCCCAATATAACATTTATCCTTAATGGAGGTATAAACAATCTTGATAAAGCTGAAAGTCTATTAAAAGAGTTTGATGGTGTAATGGTTGGAAGATTAATTAAAAATAATCCATTCATATTAAAAGAAGTTGATAACAAGATTTTTAATGAAAAAAATAAATTAATTGATGAATCAATAATTTATAATTATTTTGAATATATAAAACCAAAATTAGGTTTTGAATCAATATTTAGATTACTAAGTCCTCTGCTTAGTATTTTTTTTTCAGTTCCACATAGTAAAATTTATAAATCTAAGATTAATGATTATATGAAAGATCAAAAAATAAATTTAATTGAAGATTTATTGATAAAATTTGTTAGTGAGAAAAATCTTAGTTAAACAGTTTAGTATGGTATTTGGTAAGAAAAACTTAATATTTCAACACCAGGATTTTTTTCACCTAAATTTGCGTTTGAAATATGACTAAGTGAAAGAGCAATTCTATTTTTATTTTTTAATTCATAACTTACTTCAAGAGAAGTTCTAAATTGCAGATCATTTCCTAATTTTTTTCCAGAACCATCATCATATATTCCAGCTCCAAAACTTGGTGTAAAAAAAAATTTACTTTTTTCACCCTCAAATAGTTCACCTAAATTGTCTTCAAAGTAAATCCCAGTCAAAACATAGAAAGCAGAATCATTGGTAAATTCAGTGCCAAAGAAAGATTTCAAGAAAAAAAAATTATCTTCTTCAGGCCCAATATCAAGTAATGTCTCATCACTCCTATACTCATATCTAAAGTCAGCAGCTTGATTTTTTTCAGAACCATCAAATTTTATATCATATACACCTAATCCAAAAACATTTAACCCTTTGCTAATTACAGGGTTTGATAATAAAATAATAGCTGTGATAGTAATGATTTTAAACACTTTAATATATTATAATTATTTAATAAGGCTATCAAATGAAAAATTCTTTATTTTGATTAGATATTTCTAAGATAGATTTTTTTAACTTTTCTAATGCTTTAGTTTCTATTTGTCTTACTCTTTCTTTACTAATTTTTAGCTTTTGACCTAATTCATCTAAGGTAATGCTTTTTTCTCTAAATTTTCTAAGACGAATAATTGTTTTTTCTCTTTCATTTAAAGTATCTATAGCTTTGTTAATAAAATCTTTTTGTATTTTTTTATCATTAAAATCTTCGTAGGTTTCTTCAGGATTTTGACGATCATCAGGTAATAAACTCATTAGATCATTTTCGCTTTCATTGTCAACTTTTTGATTTAAATGTAAATCTCCACCAGCTAGTCTAGATTCCATATTTTGAACTTCTATTGATTTTACTTTGAGCATGTTTGAAACTTCATTAAGTTCTTCTTGACCCATAAATTCTCTAGAAACATCATTTATTTGCTGTTTGATTTTTTTTAGATTAAAGAATAAAGCTTTTTGAGATGCTGTCGAACCAGTTCTTACCACGGACCAATTTTTTAGGATATAATCTTGTATTGATGCTCTTATCCACCACGAAGCGTAAGTTGAAAGTCTAAAATCTCTAGAAGTGTCAAACTTTTCTAAAGCGTGCATTATTCCCAAAACACCCTCGTGGATCAAATCATCTAAAGGTAATCCATAACTTGAATATTTCCTGGCATATGAAACGGCAAGTCGCAGATACGAGTTAAGGATTTTTTGAAGTGATCTTGGGGTTTTATTCTCTCTCCAGTCGTTAATTAATTCAAATTCTTCATCTTTTTCAAGTATTGCAGCTTTTTTTGATAGTTCTATTAAATTGCTCGAAAAAAAAGAGTTTTTGAAGACCATAATTATTATACGTTAAATATTTAATTTGGATCATTTATTTTCAAATAAATCTAAAATCTCACCATTTTCACTGAAAATTCCACACAAAATTCTATTATTAGATAAGGGCTGTTTAAATAAGGTACAAACAATATTATTTTTAGAAATTTCTAACTGATTTATATGTTTAGATTCATATCCTCTTACAATCCTCAAAAATGTTTTGTAAGGCTGTTGCATTGTCGAAAAATTTTGATAGCCCCACCAAAAACAATCATTTTGTGCAGATAGAGGTCTAGAAACATCTACTCCTCTATTTACAAACAATATTTTTTTTGTGTGTGAATATGCAGCATGTTTTAGATTCAAAAAATATTGAACGTGACCCGGGTTATCATTAATAGCTTTATTTAAGTTTGAGGTCCATTTTGATATATTGATTGTTCCAGAGGATGCTACTTTTTTAACTTCATTTTCTGAAAAACCATATGATTTAATTGTTTCGTTTACTCCATGATCAAACATCCATTCTAAGATTTCAGTAGGATTAGGTGCTAGTTGTAATTGCAATAATTTACTAAACATTTCCTCTTGGGCACCTCTTAAAAATATAATTGAATCAGGTTTCAATTTAAACTTTGACATTAAATTAAATCTTAAATCAATGACACTACTTAAGGTATCTTTTGAGTTATGCCCTAACCCAATAATATTACCCAAGAAAATCAATTTGTCGTTTGACTCAAAATTATTCAGAATAAATTCTTTAATAGATATAAATGATTTTAAATTTGAATGTATAGAACCTATAGCCCATAATTTATTTGATTTTTTTAATTCTACAAAATTACTAATATTTTCCAAGATTTTATTTTTTACTCAAAATTTGTTCTATTTTTTCTGTTGATTGAAAATAATCTGTTTTTTCAACTGCAGCTACTTCTCTTGCTAAGCGTTCAATAGCAACTTGAAACATTTGTCTTTCACTGTAAGATTGTTCAGCTTGACTACTTTTTCTAAACAAGTCTCTTACTACTTCAGAAATTTTAATAGGATCACCAGAAAAGATTTTTGTTTCATATTCCTGGGCCCTCCTACTCCACATAATTCTTCGTATTTTAGGTTTTAGTTTTAAAGTAGAGTAAACTTCATCAATAGTTTTTTTTGAAGAAATCTTTCTTAAACCAACCTCGTCTTTTTTTTCAAGTGGGACTCTAATTATTAGTTTTGATTGTTCCATTTTGACAACATAAAAACTTGTTTTAATATTTGATATCTCCATATTTTCTATTTTTGTAATCTCTCCAACTCCATGTTTAGGATAAACAACTATTTCTCCTATTTTGAATTCAGAATTTTTTTTTACTTTCATCTATTTTCCGGGTTTTTCACTAAAGTGATTGTTATATTTATCTTCAACATTCTGCCATTTTTCTGCATCTTCAGGTGCTTCTTTTTTTTCACTAATATTAGGCCATATTTCAGAATATTTTCTATTGATTTCTGCCCATTTTTCTATTCCATCCTCTGTATCTGATAAAATTGCATCTACTGGACACTCTGGTTCGCAGACTCCACAATCAATACACTCATCTGGATGTATAACAAGCATATTCTCACCTTCATAAAAGCAATCAACAGGACAAACTTCTACACAATCCATGTGTTTACATTTTATACATTTTTCATCTACTACGTATGTCATATAGCTTTAAATTTTATCTAGAGCTCTCTTTCGTGCATTTCCAGACTTTATATCAGAAATATATAGTAGTCCTGCCAACCTTCTAATCAGATTTGACTCATAATCATGGATCTCGCCATCAGATAATACAATTTCCCAAAGTGCTTCTATAAGAAGAACTTTTTTATCATCAGAAAAATTTTTATTTATATATGATGTATAATAATAAAGAGATTTTGCATTGTCTTTGTTATTTATTGCCTCATCTAGTGCTAATTCAACATTATTTTGATCTTCTTCAAAAATATTTACTAAACTTAATTTAATTTTACCTAATTCATGATCACTAATTTGACCATCAGTATAAGCTGCCTCAATCATCAGTCCACATAATAAACTTAGATTTGTATTATCATCTCTTTCTTCTGTAGAATCTTGATTACTTAAAATATTTTTTAATAAATTTATCAATTTTTACCTTTAACCTACTATTAAAGAAGTTTCTCTAAAACTGCAAAGGGAGAATTAGGATCTTTTTGAATTTTACTTATTTTAGTTTTTTTGTTTATTGTTTTTTCTTTAATTTTATTTATGTTTTTTTTTGTTTCTCTATTATTTTTGTTTATAAAATATAATTTTTTATTATCTGAAATAGTTAAATAATCATATCCACAAAAAACCATTATGTCTTTTAGTTGATCACTATTACAACCAATTGGATTCATCAAATCAGAATTTTCTAAAAAAGGACCTTTCTTTATTTTTTGCCTTGCTATAAAAAATATTTTTTCAAAAACATCTATTCTAAATACAAATTTGTTAATATTTATATATCCAATAGACTGCCAATAGTTCTCTGGCATTTTGACATCTGATATAAAAGATACTCTTCCATTAGTTGGCAATGGGAGAAGATCATCTATGTCAATTTTATAGAATGTTTTCCATAAAATTGCACATAGCTCCAAGGGTTTTTTCTTCAATAAACTTGGTATAAAAAAATATTTAGCTCCTATTCTAATACCAAGTTTGGAAAGCTGCACTTTACTATCTTGTGAAATTTCCTTTAAAGAGATTTTGAATTTATCTATTGGATAGTTTCCAAAACTTTCAAGACAATTAAAAGCCATTGCTCTAATTTCTGAATTTAAATCATCATCTAAATTTTTAGTTAAAGGATATATTGTATCTTTAATTTCATTGTCTAACCATTTTTGGAGTTTTGCAGATATTAGTAGTTTATTTTCTGAAGTTAGAAATTCAGAATTTAAAGCCTCTACAAATGGTTTATAAATTGATTTACCTTTTTTTAGTTTACCAATAGGTTCATCTCCCCAAAAAACAAAGGTTTCATCTTTAATTTTAATTTTATTAATTTCACCAAAACTAATTGACTCAAATGGTGCATTCAAGAAATTTTCTATTTTTTCATCAATCATTTTTCTTACTGATTTTTTTATATTACTAATCGAAAAAAGAGACTGTGAAAATATTTTTTTATCTTCAATCAGGTCAAAACCTTTAATAATTCCATATCTAGTAGTATCAAGAAATATTTCATTATTATTTTTTTCAAGAATATCTTCAATATTTTGAATATTTGGATTTCTAATAAAAAATTTAGATGAATAGTCTATGAATTTTTTTGTAAGACTATCGTGTAATTGATCGGATAGTGCATTTTCTATCTTTTGTGTTTTTTCTGTCCAATAATAAGCTTTTTTTAGCCATTCATAGTTGTTTGAGATATAGGTCCAAGTTCTTATTTGAGAAATCTTTATTGATAACTCAGGGATGCCGCCCCCAAAATTGTCTAATTTACTAACTTTCTTATTTATCCAATCTTCAGGTATGAAGTAATTATTATCAATTAAAATAAGAAAAATTTCTTTTAGAAATAATAAATAATTATCATTAAATAATTTTTCAAAATCTGGAATTTGGCAAATATCCCAAAGTAATTTTAAATTTCTTTTTGTTCCTAAATTTTTTTTTATATTATTATCATTTATTAGGTTGCGAAAATTTAGCTCGTCTAAAGCATTTTTTTTATGGATGAAATAATTTTGTATAGGATATTTTTTTAATGAAGATAAAAATGAATCAATAGATTTAAAATCTAAATCACTATTTCTCCAATAAATTTTTTGAATACTATCAAAATTATGATTTTCTATTTGCTGAATAATACGTTGATCTAAATTACCTGCGTCTTTAGTATAACTAAAAGTTCCATCCTGTTTATATCTTCCAGCTCTACCTGCTATTTGTCCTAATTCATTTGGTGTAAGATTACGATTATATCTACCATCAAATTTTTCTAATGATGAAAAACTTACATGATTAATATTAAGATTTAAACCCATTCCAATTGCGTCTGTAGCAACAAGATAGTCAACATTTTTATTTTCATATACCTCAACTTGTGCATTCCTAGTTCTTGGGCTTAAGGATCCCAAAACAACTGCTGTACCACCTTTGTGAGTTCTTATATTTTCTGCAATTTCATAAACTTTATTTATATTAAATGCAATTATTGCAGAACGTGGTTCAAGTTTAGAAAAATTTTGTTTTCTTATAAATGAGAGTTGAGAAAATCTATTTTTTTTTTCAACTACAATTTTTGGATAAATTTTTTTTAATATATTTTCTATAATTAATGATCCTAAAAAAATAGTTTGAAAATTTCCCCTTAAATTTAAAATTTTGTCTGTAAAAATATGTCCTCTTTCATAATCGGCAGCTAGTTGTACTTCATCGATAATTACACAATCGACTGATATTTTCTTAGGCATTGACTCAACAGTACAAAAAAAATATTTTGCTTCCTTAGGATAAATTTTTTCTTCACCAGTTATTAATGCAACTTTGTTAAGTCCAATTCTTTTTACTGCTTTATCATAATTCTCTCTTGCAAGTAATCTTAAGGGAAATCCAAAAATTCCAGAAGAATAGGAAAATAATTTTTCAAATGCTGTGTAAGTTTTACCAGTATTAGTAGGCCCAAGTATGGCTAGCAAATTTTCGTCTTCATTGTACATTAAACTATGCAGCTTCTGATATTATCTCATTTAAAACGTAGTTTAAAATTCCTCCAGCTTTATAATATTCAAGTTCCTTATTGGTATCTATTCTACACTTTAAGTTAATACTTTTACATTCTGCAGAATTAATTTCACAATCAAGTATTATTCCGGGTTTCAAATTAGACAAACCAAATATAGATACAGTTTCTTCACCATTAATATTAAGATTTATTTTGTTTTTATTGTCTGTAAATTCAAGAGGTAAAACACCCATTCCAATTAGATTTGAACGGTGAATTCTCTCAAAACTCTCTGCAATTACTGCTCTAACACCTAAAAGTCTTGTTCCCTTAGCCGCCCAATCTCTTGAGGAACCAGTGCCGTATTCTTTTCCCGCTATTATAACTGTATCAATATTATTCTTTATGTACTCTTGAGCTGCATCATAAATTGACATTTGTTTATTTGAAAGAAAAGATTTAGTATAACCCCCTTCAACATTTTCTAAAATTTGGTTCTTGATTCTTATATTTGCAAAAGTACCTCTCATCATAATTTCATGATTACCCCTTCTTGATCCATAAGAATTGAAATTTCTAGTATTGATTTGTCTATCAGTTAAATAATGGCCAGCTGGACTATCTTCTTTGATATTACCCGCAGGAGAAATATGATCAGTTGTTACGCTATCACCAAGTATTGCTAATATTCTTGCATCTTTTATATCTTTTAATTCAAAATTATTTTTTGTATCAAAGAAAGGTGGGTGTTTAATGTAAGTGCTAGTATCGTTCCAATCATATGTTGTGTTTTTAGAATAGTTAATTGATTTCCAATTATCATCACCCTTGTAAATTTCTTTGTATCTTTCTTTAAACATTTCCGGAGTTAGAGATAAGCTAAGTGTTTGATTGATTTCTGTATTGGATGGCCATAAATCTTTTAAAAATATTTTTTTTCCAGATTTAGATATGCCAATATAGTCAGTTGTAAGATTTGTATTTATATTGCCAGCAATTGCATATGCAACAACAAGGGGAGGGGAAGCAAGAAAATTTGCTTTAACTTCTTGATGAACTCTTCCTTCAAAGTTTCTATTGCCAGATAAAACCGAACAAACGGTTAAATTATTTTTTTTAATTTCATCAGAAATCCATTCATCCAAAGGGCCAGAATTACCAATGCAAGTTGTACATCCATAGCCAACTGTATTAAAACCAAGGGTATCAAGATATTCTGTTAATCCAGCTTTATTAAGATAGTCACTAACAACTTTGCTTCCTGGTGCTAAACTAGTCTTAACCCAGGGCTTAACCTGCAAACCTAATTCAACTGCCTTTTTTGCAACTAGACCAGCTGCAATCATTACATTAGGATTGGATGTGTTTGTGCAACTAGTAATTGCTGCTATTACGATATCACCTGAATTTATTTTATTATTTTTAATATTTTGATTTATATCTATCTTTCTAAATTCAGTTGGAACTTCCTTTAAAAGTATTTTATCCTGAGGTCTTTTTGGTCCAGCTAGAGAAGGCTCAACTGTGTCTATGTCCAGGAATATTCTGTCAGAGTAGTCAGGGGAGTAGTTTTCATCCACCCAAAGTGTTTGTTTTTTTGCATATTTTTTAACAATATTTATATGCTCACTTTCTTTACCTGTTAATTTAAGATAACTTAAAGTCTCTTCGTCTGTTGGAAAAAATCCACAAGTAGCTCCATACTCTGGTGCCATATTAGAAATTGTTGCTCTATCTGCTAATGATAAATTCTTTAAACCATTTCCATAAAATTCTACAAACTTTCCAACAACACCTTTATCTCTCAGTATTTTAGTAATAGATAAAACTAGATCAGTTGCAGTAATTCCTTCCTTTAGTGTTCCTTTAAGTTCAAAACCAATTACATCTGGAATATTCAAAGAAATTGCTTGACCTAGCATGGCTGCTTCAGCCTCTATCCCTCCAACTCCCCATCCTAAGACGGACAGTGAATTAACCATTGTGGTATGACTATCTGTGCCTACAACTGAATCTGGGAACAAATATTTTTGGTTATCAATTTCCTTTAACCATATAGTCTTCGCTATATTTTCTAAGTTTACTTGATGACAGATTCCAGCTCCTGGAGGAACGAGATAGAAGTTATCAAATGAGCTTTGTCCCCATTTTAGAAATTCATATCTTTCCTTATTTCTATCAAATTCTTTTTTAACATTTTCTTTTAAAGCATTATTAGTCTTATAAGTATCTACTGTAACGGAATGATCTATAACGAGATCTACCCTGGATAGTGGGTTTATTTTTTTTGGCTCAATTCCTCTTGATTTTAATGCATTTCGCATTGCAGCTAGATCAGCAACAGCAGGTACGCCGGTGAAGTCTTGCATTAGAACTCGTGTTGGAAAAAAAGCTATTTCAATTTTCTCATCTTTTTTATTAATTTGTTTTAATGAATAGAAAACTTTGGAAATCATATCTTTGGTAACATTTTCCCCATCCTCATTTCTAAGTAAGTTTTCAATTATTATTTTTATTGAAATTGGGATTTTGCTTAGATTAATTTCAAAGTATTCCGCTGCTTTATTTAAATCAAAATATTTAAACCTTTCATTATTTATTTCAATTATATCTTCTGATTTAAAAGAATTTAAATTTTTCATGCTAAAAATGATTAATAAATTATAATATTTAAATAGTATGAAGATAAATTTTTGTATAGCAAAATGTTTATTTATTATAAGTTTTCAGCCAAAAAATATAAATCTACGTTATTAGTTTTTTAATATTAAGTTTTTTAAAATTATTAATTAAATCTAATTTCTGTTTAGATTTAAAATATTGCTATATTGTTGACTTTAAGCGTAAGTTTTGGGAATAAATAACCAGCCTTTTATAATTATCACTAAAATGATAATGGAGGGAGGTTCCTCCGGGGTAACAAAATACAAGGAGTATTTTATGGCTAAGAAGAAAAAGAAAGCTGCTCCAAAGAAGAAGAAAAAAGCAGCTCCTAAGAAAAAGAAAAAAGCAGCTCCTAAAAAGAAAAAGAAAAAAGCTGCTCCTAAGAAAAAGAAAAAAGCAGCTCCTAAAAAGAAAAAGAAAAAAGCTGCTAAAAAGAAGAAAAAGAGAAGATAGTAACACTTCAATTTTTCAAGAAAACTTTAAAATAAAGTTTTCTTTTTCTTATCTTTTTCAAAAAGATAAAACGGGGTTCTGCCCCGTTTTTTTATTGTTTTAAATCAAAAAGTAATTAGATCTTAATTATGATAATTGTTAAAGATTTAACAGTTGAAAGATTAGATAAAAAAATATTTGAAAATATCAATCTATCTCTTGCATCTGGAAACATAACTATTTTAAAAGGTAAAAATGGTTCTGGTAAAACTACATTTTTAAAAACAATATTAAATTTAATAGTGCCATCATTTGGATCAATATATTGGAAAGGAAAATTATTAAGAACAAATTTATACGACTTTTATAATAACGTTACATATATTGCTGATAAAACAACAAGCTTAACGAAATTAAATGTCAAAGATAATATTAATATTTGGAAAAAAATTTTTTTATCGAATATTAATGATTCTCAAATTGAAGTTGCTTTAAAAACTTTAAAATTAGAAAACTATTTGAACCAAAAAGTTACAACATTATCTTTAGGAGAAACTAAAAAATTAGAATTATTAAGATTAATAATAGAAAACAAAAAAATTTGGGTTCTTGATGAACCTTTATCAGGTTTAGACGATGATTCAATTGAATTAATTAAACAAACTTTTGAAGATCATTGTGCTAAAGAAGGGTCAATAATTTTTAGCTCACATCAGAATCCTGGGATCTATGTAACAGAAGAAATTCACCTATAAAAAATGAAATTTTTAAAAAAAATAATTTTTTTCTATTATAGAGAATACAAATTAAATCTTAGTGGTATTCAAGATATTTTAACTAATATTATTTTCTTTTTTGTATCGATTTTCATATTCATTTTTTCTATTGGTCCAGATAAGGAAACAATTTCTTTCATAGGAGTGGGTATCATATGGACATTATTATTACTAAGCTCAACATTATCTTTAAGGAAATTTTATCAGGATGACTTTGAAAATGGAAATTTATTAATTATGCATTTAAATGGATTTAGCTTTGGTTTTATTGCTATTTTGAAAACATTATCACATTTTTTATTTGTGCAGGTACCTTTTCTATTATCAATACCGATTGCATGCATCTTACTAAATATTGCTAATGATAAACTCTTCTTCTTATTTGCTAGTTTTAGCATAGGATCACTTATTCTGTCCTGTTTAGGTTCAATTTCATCTTCAATGAACCTAATGAATCAACGAAACTTTCTGTTGGGTAGTGTCGTTGTTATGATATTTAGTGTTCCAGTAATTATTTTTTCAGTAGGTATAATTAATATGGAAGAAAGCTTTAATTCTCTTTTAAATATATTATTTGGAATACTGTTAATTGTTTTTGCTATAAATCCCTGGGCAAGCGGATTGTGTCTTAAACTTTCATTAGAAAATAATTAATATGAAGTTCTTAGTTAATCCTAGTAAATTTAATGAGATGTCTGATTATTTGTTTAGACCAATACTGATCTTATCTATCATATTGTTTGCAATAGGTTTATTGTTTTCTTTTTATTTATCACCAGATGATTATCAGCAAGGATCAACAGTAAGAATAATGTATGTACATGTTCCAAGTGCATGGTTAGCTTTACTAACTTATGCAATAATGACACTTTATAGTATTTTGGCACTTGCTTTTAGAATACCTTTTGGTTTTATTTTTAATACTGCAGTAGCTCCGATAGGAGCGGTTTTTACTTTAATATGTATAATAAGTGGATCTTTGTGGGGAAAACCAATGTGGGGTACTTGGTGGGTATGGGATGCGCGTTTAACATCTGTTGCTATACTTTTTATTATTTATCTAATTATTATTTTCATGAATTTATCTTTTGAAAATAGGATTGTTAGAGAAAAGGTTGTTGCTATATTTATTCTTGTTGGATCAGTAAACCTGCCGATAGTTAAATTTTCTGTGGATTGGTGGAATACCTTACATCAACCTGCAACAATAAGTAAACTATCTAAACCCAGCATTGATCCTTCAATGATGACGCCTTTAATTATTATGACATTTGCATTTATATTGATTGGAATAGCAATAGCCATTTTAAGAATAAAAACAGAGATAATTTCAAGAAAATCTTATTTAAGTTAATTTGTGACTTTTGGTCCATTGGATTAAGTATCATTCCTAAGTATTTTTGTTATTAGAAACTATGTATTTTTGGTATATTTTAGGATCTTATATAGCAGCCTTTCTTTTAATTTTTTTGTTATTATTTTTTAGTTACTTAAAACTTAGAAAAATAAAAAATAAATGAGCTTACGCTTTCAAAGATTACTACTTATATTGCTTACTTTGGTAATAATACTAAGTGCAATCCTACTTATTTTATATAATACAAGAGAAAATGTGTCGTATTTCTATACACCGTCTGAAATTGATAAATCAGATATCATAATAAATAAAATAATAAGAATAGGCGGTTTTGTTGAAAATAATAGTTTTAATAAAATTTCTTCAAGTTCTTTTAAATTTAAAATTACTGATGAAAAAGCATCTATACTTGTTACTTTCAAAGGCATTCTTCCTGATTTATTTAGAGAAGGGCAAGGTGCAGTGATAGAGGGTGCTTTTATTGATAAAAATATTTTTAATGCAACTAATGTTTTTGCAAAACATGATGAAAATTATATGCCAGCATCAATAAAAGAAGATCTGAAAGATACAGGTTATTGGAATAAAAAATATAAATGAGTTCATTAGTTGGTTTTTTAAGCTTAGTTTTTGCGATAGGTATTAATTTTTACTTATTTTTATCTAGATACATATTTAAATTTCAAAAACAGAAATTTAATTTATTCATCCGCTTTTCATCCTTATTAACTTTGTTATCTTTTTTTTCATTAATGTATGCCTACGTGGTATCTGATTTCTCAAATTATAATGTCTTTCAAAACTCTCACTCAAATAAACCGCTAATATATAAAATTTCAGGTACTTGGGGAAATCATGAAGGTTCGATGCTTCTGTGGCTTTGTATATTATCTATCTTTAGCTTCTTTTTTTCTTTTACTAAAAATATAGAAGATAACTTTCAAAAATTAACTTTGATTATTCAAGCTTTTCTTCATATTTTGTTTGGTCTATTTATAGTTTTTACCTCTAATCCTTTTCTCGTTAATTCAATATTAGTAAACGAGGGTTTAGGTTTAAATCCTATTTTACAAGATCCTGGGTTGGCTGTTCATCCTCCAATTTTATATGCTGGTTATGTTGGTTATTCTATAGTTTTCAGTATTGCAATAGCTGGGTTATTTCAAAATACAGATGATGAATGGATATATGTTGCTAAAAAATGGTCATTAATTAGTTGGACTTTTTTAACTGGTGGAATAGCTCTTGGTTCATATTGGGCATATTATGAATTAGGATGGGGTGGTTGGTGGTTTTGGGATCCAGTTGAAAATATTTCACTGATGCCTTGGATTGCTGGACTTGCATTAGTTCATTCACTAATGATGGTAAGAGGTGAGCAAGCTATTAAAAAATGGATAGTTTTTTTATCAATTCTTTGCTTTTCATTAAGTGTTTTTGGAACATTTTTGGTAAGATCTGGAATCTTAACAAGCGTACATTCATTTGCAGCAGACGCATCCAGAGGCATATTTATATTACTAATTTTTTTTATTGTAACTGGATTTGGTTTTTTAGTTTTTTTGTTAAAAGAACCAAAAAAATCAAATGCTTTAAACTTGTTATTTATCAATAAGGTTTCAGCGCTTGTAATAAATAATATTTTAATGATTATAGCTACCTTAACTATTCTTTTAGGAACTATATACCCAATTATAATTGAAGTTTTGTATAATAAAAGAATATCGGTTGGAGGCCCTTATTTTAATTCAACAGTAATTCCTATAATGATCCCTGGTTTTTTATTAATGAGTATTGCACCAATTTTATCCTGGCAAACAAATAAGATAAATAATTCAAAAAAATATGTTCTAGCTTTTATAATCTTAAGTGTTCTAGTTATACTTCAATCATATTTTTTGGATTTTAATACATGGGGTTTTGTTGGGTTACTTTTAGGTTTTTGGATAATATTGGCTTCAATTATTGCTATATTTTCTTCGTATAAAATTAAAATTAACATTAAGTTTTTCAAAATAATTAATCCTCATGTAGCTCATATTGGTGTTGGTATCGCTATAATTGGTATCACTTGTTCTAGTGTTTTTCAAAATGAGTTAGATTTCAACCTTAATGAGGGAGATAAGTTTAATGTAAATGGAAAAACAGTTTTGTTTGAAAAAATAGAAACAACTAATGAGATTAATTTTCAATCTTTAAGAGGAAAATTTTTGTTTGATATTGAAAAAAATCAATCAAAAAAAATAGAGGCTGGAAAAAATTATTATCCAGTGTCAAAGATGATTACATCTGAAGCTGGTATTTTACATAAGTGGAATAAGGATATATATTTTATCCTTGGTGATCAAAAAAATAATGAGTGGTTTGTAAAAGTTTTAATTAATCCATTTGTTAGCTTTATATGGCTTGGAGTGATAATAATGATGTATTCAGGTTTAATAGCAATTTCTAGAAGATGAACAGGATATTTATTTTAACACCATTAATAGTGCTTTTAATCATATGTATTTTTTCACTAGTTTATTTATTAAGTGGTAAAGACCCTAATAAACCACCGAGTGCACTCTTAAATAAAGATGTTCCTATTTTTGAAAGTAGTTCTTTGTATAATGCAAAGGATATAATCAAAACAAAAGATATAAAAAATAAGAAGACCTTAATTAATTTTTTTGCTTCTTGGTGTAGTCCTTGTAAAATAGAGCATCCACTTTTTTTTGAAATACGTAAAAAATATCCTGAACTATATTTGTTAGGATTTAACCACAAAGATCCAACTTCTGATGCAAAAAAATATTTAAAGGATGATGGAAACCCATACGATTTTGTTGGTGTAGACTCTGAAGGTTTAATTGCATTAGAATTTGGTGTTTTTGGTTTACCAGAAACATATTTAATTAATGAGGATGGTAAGATTATCTATAAATTTATGGGTCCAATAACAATGGATATTTTAAAAAATGAAATTGAACCGCTTCTATAAATTTTTATATATAATAATTTTAAGTTTTGTGTTTTTTACTTTAAAAATATTTGCAGTTGAAAATATTGATGAGAGAGTAAAAAAATTAACTTTAGAGTTGCGATGCATGACGTGTCAAAATCAAAGCATTTATGACTCAGATGCAGAATTCTCAAATGATATTAAAAAAATAGTTAAAAATAAGTTGAAAGCTGGAGAAAGTGAAAGAGATATTAAGAAATTTTTAGTTGAAAGATATGGTGAATACATTCTTTTTAGACCATTAATGAATTATAATAATATCTTTCTTTGGGGTTTTCCTTTTATATTACTAATAATTGGCTTGTTTTTTGTATTAATTAAGAGCAAAGGAAACAAGGTCTGAAACAATTTATTTTGTTTTTTTTTATTTAGCTTATATGGTTCCCCTATAATTTAGAAATACTTCTTCAAGGAGGAAATGTGAAAGAAATTTTAATATACATATTATCAATTGGTATTTTTGGAGTTGCTTCAATTGCAAATTCACAAACAATAAGAATTGGTACAGAAGGTGCTTACCCACCATGGAATAATCTTAATTCAGCTGGTGAACTTGAGGGTGCTGAAATAGATTTTGGTAACGAAGCTTGTAAGCGAATGGGAGTTACTTGTGAATGGGTAACTCAAGATTGGGATGGTATAATACCTGCTCTTCTTCAAGGTAAATACGACATTATTATTGCTGGAATGTCTATAACTGAAGAAAGAAAAGAAAAAGTTAATTTTACTACTGGATACATGACTGATGGTGCTAGATTTGCTGTTTTAAAAAATAGTGGTTTAGCAAATTTAAATATTGCAGGTATGGCTAAAGTTAATCTTAATAATGCAGGCGGAAAAGAACAAGCTGCAATAGGTCAGTTAATTGCTGCAATGGATGGTAAAACTGTCTGTGTTCAATCTTCAACAATTCACCAAAACTTTTTAGAAAAACACATGTCTGGTGCAGTCGAAGTTAAACTATATCAAGCGGTTGATGATCATAATTTGGATTTAGCTGCAGGGAGATGTGATGCTGTTCTAGCTGACGTCGGATCAATTATTGATTTTATGGAATCTGATGGTGGTGTTGATGTTGCATTTACTGGTCCAACTTTTTCTGGTGGAGTCTTTGGTGATGGTGTTGGTGGAGCAGTTAGAAAAGAAGATACAGATATCTTAGAGATGTGGAATGCTGCTATTGCAGAAATGTCTAAAGATGGAACTACTGCTGAAATAACTAAAGAGTGGTTTGGTAGAGATATCTCAATGTAAATCAAATTTTGTTTCAGTAAAAGCGGTCTTAAAGACCGCTTTTTTTTTGATTAAATTATAGCCATAATGCATAGTAGATATTAAATAAAAATTTATAATGATTTCTCTTTTATATTTAGTTGTCCAGATAATAAACCTATTTCAATTTGCTCTTATAATTTACATAATTTTAACTTGGTTGGTAAATTTTAATATAATTAATACAGGTAATCGTTTTATTTATAGTATCCTTGATGCTTTATACCGATTATGTGAGCCGAGTTTAAATTATGTAAGAAGATACTTGCCTAATTTTGGTGCAATAGATTTATCTCCAATAGTTGTTTATCTGGGTTTATGGTTTGTAAAAAGTTTATTAATTGAGTATTGGCCTAGATAATTATGCCACGTATATTAGATGGAAAAAAAGTAGCACAAAAATTAAAAGATCAATTAAAAGTTGAAATTGAAAATATAAAATTAAAATTTAATCGAACTCCTGGACTTGCTGTTATACAAGTAGGAAATGTTGCAGCAAGTAGTGTTTATGTAAAAGCTAAAACAAAAGCTGCAAAGGAAGTTGGGATTAATGTTATTGATCATCACCTGGAAGAATCTACTAATCAAAATGATTTAATTAATTTAATAAATGAATTAAATAATAATGACGATGTTAATGGTATTCTTGTCCAACTACCTTTACCCAATCATATAAATGAAGAAATGGTCTTAAATAGTATAGCGCCTGATAAAGATGCTGATGGATTTCATCCACTAAATGTCGGCAAACTATCAATAAGCCAAAAGAATGATGAAAGCCTAATGATACCATGTACTCCATATGGTTGTCTGCTACTTCTAAGGGAACTTAATGTTGATTTAGTTGGTAAAAATGCTGTTGTAATTGGAAGATCAAATATAGTTGGAAAACCTATGGCACAATTATTATTAAAAGAATCTTGTACTGTTACGACAGTTCATTCAAAAACTAAAAATATTGAGAGTATTTGCAAAAATGCTGATATTTTAATAGCTGCAATTGGTAAACCTGAGTTTGTAAATAAGGATTGGGTTAAGGAGGGTGCTATTATTATCGATGTAGGTATCAATCGAATCAAAATAAATGAAGAGAAATCAAAATTAGTAGGTGATGTTTTATTTAGTGAGGTGGAAAATAAGGTAAGTGCAATTTCTCCAGTACCTGGGGGAGTAGGACCAATGACAATTGCATGTCTGCTAAGAAATACAACAGCAGCTTTTAAATTAAAGAACTATAATTAAGAAGAACTTATTTTATAAATGTGCTTTAGAAATAGATCTACAGAGATCTTCTCTCTTGCTTTTGAACAGTGTTCACACAGTTTTAATTTTACTCCACATGGTGATTGTTTATCTTCATAATAAAGATTTTCATGAAAATCATAACCTATTACATCTGGTGAAATCCATCCTCCAAAATATAAAACAGCTTTCTTATTTAATGCTGCTGCCACATGTCCAAAACCTCCTTCAGGACCAACATAAAAATCAACCTCATTTAATAATGCACAAGCAATCCTAAAGTCTGTTTTTTGAGGTATAAAAATTCCATCAATATTTTTAGTTTCATTATGTGATGATTGGATTATCAAATAATCATTTTTTAATTTGTTTATTAGATTGGTCCAATTCTGAATACCCCAATCTTTATTTTTATGTTTAATACTAAACTGTGTATCATTTATTTTAGTTGATGATGTTTCGATAAAAATTATACTTAAAAATTCTCTATTATGATTTTCTACCCAAAATGTTTTTGCTTCAGAGATTATTTTATTAGCTTCTTTTTTTTCTTGGTCTGAAAAATATATTTCACCTGGAATAGGTCTAAAATTTCTCCAGACATAATTGTTTGGGGTACTTCTTTTATAATCTATATAAGGCCTATTTGCTTCATGGTAATCTAATAGATGAATGGGTTTTTTGTTATTTAAATTTCTACAGTCTGCTATATTTGGATTATTTTCATAAATTGGAGAATGCGATGCATAATTTTTTTTTTTATTTCCAATTATAATTTGCCTATCTGGGTACTTTTTTTTAATTTTAGCAGCTAAAGATGTTATTAGTAAATCATCGCCATATCCCATATTATTAGATATTTTTACGAAGTCTAATTGAGTTTATTTTAATAAATCCCTCTGCATCTTTTTGATTATATTCCCCAACTTCATCAAAAGAAACTAATGAATTATCATAAAGAGAATTATTAGATCTTCTCCCCAATATTATGACATTTCCTTTATATATTTTTATTTTGACATCACCATTAACTTTATATGATATTGAATCAATTAATTTTTGCATTGATATTCTTTCAGAAGAAAACCAAAACCCGTTATAAATTATCTCAGCATACTTTGGCATCAATTCATCTTTAAGATGTGCTTCTCCTTTATCTAAGGTAATACTTTCTATTGCTCTTCTAGCATCTAATAATATTGTTCCACCTGGAGTTTCATATACTCCTCTAGATTTAATTCCGACAAATCTATTCTCCACAATATCTATTCTCCCTACTCCATGACTACCAGCTATAGAATTTAATCTTGTAAGAATTTCGTGAGGTTTTAGCCTGTCTTCATTTAAAGAAACTGGGTCGCCGTTTTCAAATCCAATTGTTATAATCTCTGCTTTATTTGGAGTATCTTCAATAGATTTTGTTCTAGAAAAGATATACTCAGGTGGTTCAAGCCATGGATCTTCTAGCAGCTTACCTTCAGAAGAAGTATGTAGAAGATTTGCATCTGTACTAAATGGTGGTTCACCCATTTTATCCTTAGGTACTGTTATTTGATTTTTTTCTGCATAATCTAATAAATCATTTCTTGATTCAAATTCCCAATCTCGCCAAGGTGCTATAACTTCGATTTTTGGATTGTTTGCATAGTATCCAAGTTCAAATCTAACTTGATCATTACCTTTACCTGTAGCTCCATGAGCTACAGCATCTGCTCCTACAATTTTAGCAATTTCAATCTGTCTCTTTGCAATTAAGGGTCTTGCTATGGCTGTGCCTAACAAGTAAGTTCCTTCGTAGAGAGCATTAGCTCTAAACATTGGAAAAACATAATCTCTAACAAAATCTTCTTGTAAATTTTCAATAAATATTTCTTCAACACCTAGACTTTTTGCTTTTGTTTTAACAGGTGAAAGTTCTTCTCCTTGACCAATATCTGCTGTGAAAGTAACAACAGGACATTCATATTTATTTTGAAGCCATTTGAGAATTACACTGGTGTCTAATCCACCTGAATAAGCTAAAACAATTTTCTTAGGCATTTAACAATCGTTTATTAACTGATTATAGGCTGCAGTAAATCCATTGAGGGTATAGATGTCATTGGTAATTGTGCCTCTTGAAGATTCACCTGTAATCTTAAGCTCAAGTCCTTTTTTCATAGCAAAAATTACTTTAGCATCTTCTTCTGTCCAAGCAGCAGTTGGCAAATCTTCAGTTGTATAAAATTTGTATTCTCCTTTATCTATACTTACAATAATATCGGAGGGAACCTTGTAGCTATAACCAGCCTCTATTTGAACTACAGTGTCTGGATCGCCTATATTTTTATAGACTAGAACATAGAAGTCTCCTCTTTTCTTATTATTTGGTAAATCTGTTTCTGTTGCTAAGCTGCCAATATAACAATACTCATCAGCCTTCTCAAAAGACCATTTACCTACTTCTAAAGCATTTAAGGTGCTTGAATGTGCTACATATAGCACAAGTAAAAACTTAAGAATAATTTTCATCAATTGCTTCTTTTAGTATATCTTATGCAATTAGTTAAGAGCGTTTAATCAATGTTAGGGTCTTTTTGAATTATGGAAAAATCAAACTTAAGTAACTTGATGAAAAGGATTCAAAAAGACCGCGACGAAATGGCTTTTTCAGAAGTTTTTGATTTTTTTGCACCAAAAGTTAATGCCTACTTTATCCAAAATGGCATTAGATTTGAAAGCTCTGAAGAACTAACACAAGAGGTTTTAAGTACTGTTTGGGCAAAATCAAACCTTTATGACTCAAATAAATCAGCTCTCTCAACATGGATTTTTACTATAGCAAGAAACAAAAAAATAGACTTTTTCAGGAAAAATTCAAAAATAGATTTTATAGAAGAGGACATAAGAGAGTTTTTATACCAAGATAGAGAATTTAACCTAATTGAAGAAAACGAAGCAAAAAAACAAATAGAGAGAATAAATAATGAGCTCGATGAACAGCAAAAAATAATGATAAAAATGAATTTTTTTGAAAATAAAAGTCATAAAAAAATTGCAGATGAACTTGAAATTCCTTTGGGGACAGTTAAATCAAGAATAAGGCATATTTTAACAAAAATGCAGGGATTTTTAAGATGAACGGAACAGTAGTAAAAAATCAGCTTATATTTGATTTTGCATCAGGGATACTAGGTCCAGCAAAGTCTCTATTTGCTTCAACATATTTACAATTAAATTCAAATGCTTCTAAAATTGGTAGTACATTTGAAAAGATTTTGGGTGAAAATTTAATGGATAACGAAAACATTAATCCTAAAAACTTGAAGTATTCAGACTGCATTAACAGTGCAAATATTAAATCTACCTCAAATATTAAAGATCCAGTAACTAGCTTCTTTGGTAACCTTAATAATTTAAAGTGGAAACAAGTTTATAAAGGTTTCAAAGAGTATACAGCACAGATTGACGATATAGATGAATTAAAATTAATTAAAATGGATCCTGGAGTTTCTGTACCACTCCACTCCCATGGTGGAAAAGAGTATATATTAGTTTTAGAGGGAAGCTTCTGCGATGAATATGGTGTATACTCTAAAGGGGATATTCAGATAAATGACCAAAAAATAAAACATACCCCAATCGCATCAAGAGATACTGGTTGTGTATGTTTAAGTATTACTGAAAAAGATGTGATTTTCTTTGGTAAATACGGATCTTTCTTAAATTTATTTACATTTATTAAATCTTTTTTTAAGTCAAAATAAATACATTATTGTATAACTCTCAGCGTGACCAAAATTCACGTGCATTTTATAAGAGGTAAAGATATTGAAAGTACCCATCAAGTTAAAGCATTGGTAACAAATTTTGATGGTAGAATTTTGTTGTCTACAAATAATGATAATGATTTTTTTTTCCCTCGATCTTCAATTAAAATATTTCAAGCTATTCCTTTTGCAATGTCAGGTGCAGCTAAAAATTATAAATTAAATGGTAAACACTTAGCTTTAGCCTGTGCTTCTCACAAAGGAGAGAGTTTTCACATAAGTGAACTAAAAAAATGGATTTCAAAAATAAAATTAAAAACAAAAAATTTACAATGTGGTATTCATGGACCATTAGATAAAACAGCTTCAGAAAAAATAATATATTCTAGAAAAAGATTTAACGAGTTACATAACAATTGTGCTGGCAAACACTTAGCTATGTTAACAAGCTGTCTGTATAATAATCATAACATTACAAATTATTTAGATTTCAATCATCCATATCAAAAAAATATAAGAAAAGTTTTCAATAAATTTACAGAGACAAAATTATCAAAAAAAAATTTCTCTTTAGATGGTTGTAGCGCTCCACAATATTCATTTCGAATAAAATCAATATCTAAAGCCTTAAATAATTTAATTAGATGTTATAATAGTAATATTGAATATTCAATGGCAGCAAGAATACTGATTGATTCAATTTTAAAGTATCCAAATTATATTGGAGGAAAAAATAGCTTTGATACAAAAGTAATTGATTCTTCACAAAGTAAAATATTTTGTAAACATGGTGCTGAAGGTGTTTTTTTGTTTGCTCATTTGACAAAGGGAATAAGCGGAGTGGTTAAAGTAACAGATGGAAATGAAAGAGCAATACCGACGACTATAATGAATATTTTTAAAAAATTGAAAATAATGAATAAAAGTGAATTAAGAAACTTACAAAGAAAAGAAGAGTTTTATCTTAAGAATCATGCAGAAAAGAAGATTGGGTATATTAACTGTAAAATAATATAAGTAACAAAAATATAGAAATGAGTATTGTTAATGGCAATCTTAGAAAATAGAAAGCGCTTTTATTTAATTCGTTAGAAAATATTATGATGTAGTCAAAAAATAATTGTGTTAACAACAACAGAATTATTAAAATAAATATTATTAAAATATTAATATTATAGAGATTTAATATTATAATAATAACTGAGAATAGGCTTGGTAAAAAACCATATACTACAATATGTATTGGTGGATTATTTTTTAAATTCCAGTTAATTGATCCGATAAAAACAATAATTATTAAACTATAATAAGTAATAAAATTGAATAAAATCTGTTCTTTAATTTTAAAAAAATAAAATTTATCTAAAAATACTATAGCATATGGTATTAACCCAAAATATGAAATTAGGAATTGTATATTAATTTTTTTTAACATTTTATATGATTGAAAATAATATCATTTTAGAAATAGAAAAACTTTTAGATAATAAAAAAATTTTAGATTACAACATTTTATCTGACTCTTTTGGAATAAATTGTTTGAAAATTGATACAGAAGATAAAGAGCGATATATTGTAAAGTATTATTACAAAAAAGAGGGTAGGTTCAATGCAATAAAGTCTGAAGCTGATAATATTCTTTTTTTAAATAGTCATAACTTCAATTTTTTTCCAAAAATCATTAATAATAATAATAAATTCCTTATAATGTCGTTCATAGATAACAATAATAATCTACCAATTAAGACTAATGATGATTTATTAGGTGCTATACTTTCACTTCATTCTAAAAGGAGTAATAGTTATGGATTTAATTTTGATACTCAAATTGGTGGATTAATGCAGTCAAATTCTAACTCAAAAAATTGGGTAGAATTCTATGGTGATAAAAGATTGCATTACATATTTGATTTAATAAATAAAAATCGACCAATGGATAAAGCTATAAACACTAAAATTGAACTATTATTAAAAAAAATAGATAATTTCATTCCCAAAAAACCAAAACCATCACTGCTACATGGTGATTTATGGGAAGGGAATATACTTTTCAAAAATAAAAAGTTTTCAGGTTTTATTGATCCAGGATCTTTTTATGGTCATAATGAATTAGAAGTATCTTATTTGAGATGGTTTAATCCTAAATTTATTGATAGGAATTTTTTAGATAAATATAATGATCACATCAGTATTGATAAGTACTACATAAATTATGAACCAGTTTATCAATTGTATTATTCATTATTAAATGTCTATTTATGGGATAGAGGCTATATTGAAAACGTTCGAGGATTATTAGATAAAATTAAAATATAGAAGATTAAACACAGGGGTTGGGATCAGATAAGTGAATGTCTTCAATTTCTTTTAATAGTTCTTTTGATAGTGAAATATCGATGCTGTCTATATTCTCTTTAAGTTGATCCATTGTTGTAGCTCCAATTATATTACTAGTAACAAATGGTCGATCATTAACAAAAGCATTAGCGAAAGTGGATGGGGCGATATTGTGTTTCTGAGCAAGTTTAAAATATTTTTCAATTGCTCTTTCTCCTCTCTCAGTATGATGTCTAGAAAATCGACGTGGCCACAGGGTATATCTTGCTTTATGAGGATTTTTTCCACCAATATATTTACCACTTAATCTGCCACCTGCTAAAGGTGAGTAAGCAAGCAAGCCACATTTTTCTCTAATAGAAACTTCAGAATTATGGATATCAAAAACACGGTTCACCAAACTATAAACATTCTGTATTGACATCATACGGGGAAGATTTTTTTCTTTAGAAATTTGGAGATATTTCATAACACCCCAAGGTGTTTCATTTGATAACCCAGCGTATCTAATCTTACCTGCCTTAACAAGTTGATCTAAATTATATAAAACCTCTTCTACTGTTGTCCAATCATTATCACTTGCATCATATTCAAAGTCTAAAATTCCAAACTTTGGTACTTTTCTCTCAGGCCAGTGAAGTTGATATAAATCAATATAATCAGTTTTTAATCTTTTAAGACTTTCGTCTATTGCAGCATTCATATTTTTTTTATCAAAACCAAGATTCTTTGATCCTCCTCTTATCCACTCAAGACCATCTGATTTTGATGCTATTTTTGATGCTAAAATTATCTTATCTCTATTTTTTCTTGCTTGGAACCAATTACCAACTATTTCCTCAGTTTTTCCGTAAGTTTCTTTTCTTGGCATTACTGCATAAAGCTCTGCTGTATCAAAAAAATTTACACCTCTTTCAACAGCATAATCCATTTGATCAAAACCATCCTGTTGGTTATTCTGTTCACCAAAAGTCATGGTGCCTAAACAAATTACACTTACATCAATATCTGTATTTCCTAGTTTTCTATATTTCATACTATTTTTACAAAATGCCTTGAAATTGTCGGATTTATAGCGATATTAGTAATAATATAAAGGAGAAATTATGGCTTTAGACTTTAATCAACGATCTTACAGTAAATCAGTAGATCAGACAGCAATTGATGAAGGCTTGAGAGCTTACATGCTTAAAGTCTACAATTATATGACAATTGGCTTATTACTTACTGGTTTTATTGCTTACTTTTTTGGAAAAGCATCAATAGTTACAAATGATATAGGGCAAATTGTTGGGGTAACACAGGTAGGTGCATTACTTTTTGGCTCTCCTCTAAAATGGGTTGTTATGCTAGCGCCTTTAGGTTTTGTATTTTATTTAAGTGCGAGAATTAATAGAATGTCGGTATCAGCTGCTCAAATAACATTCTGGCTATTTGCAAGTATTATGGGTTTATCACTTGCATCAGTATTTATCGAATTTACTCAAACTTCTATAGCAAGAGTATTTTTTATTACAGCAAGTACTTTTGGAGCAATGAGTTTGTATGGTTATACAACAAAAAGAGATTTAACAAAACTTGGCGGTTTTCTATTTATGGGATTGATTGGAATTATTATTGCTAGTGTAGTAAATATTTTCGTCGGATCTACAGCCTTACAATTTGCAATTTCAGTTATTGGAGTTTTAGTTTTTGTCGGCTTAACAGCTTATGATACTCAAAATATCAAAAATATGTATTATGGTGGTGATAGTGAGGAAATTGGCTCTAAGAAGGCTTTAATGGGTGCCTTAAAATTGTACCTGGATTTCATTAATCTATTTATTTTATTACTACAATTATTTGGTCAAAGAAGATAACTCTTTTAAATCCAAAATATCTTTTTATTATACCCAGTCTTTTAAAGACTGGGTTTTTTTATGTCTAACTTAGAAAATAAACTTAAGAAAATAATTAACACATTTAATAATATAAATAAGGAAGATGGTTATAGAGATATAAAAAAATTATCTGAGAAATATAAAAAGAATATAAAAGTTCTAAATGTATTATCACAAATATCCCAAAAGATGGGCGATATAGATATGACAATAAATTCTTTAAAAAAAATTTTATTAATCGAAAATAATAATATCGATCTTCTCACTAAAATTTATAAATTATTTTTAACCAAATCATCATTAGATGAAGCTTTAGAAAATATTAATTTAATTCTTAAGATAGAAAAAAATAATTATGAAGCGACACGTGATAAAGCCTATATTCATTTTTTAAAAAAAGAATTTTCTGAAGCAACAAAATGTATAGAAAATATTTCAAAGTTAAAAGATGACGACTACTTTGGATATAATATCAAAGGTTTAATATCTCTCAAAAATAATAAATTAGATATAGCTAAAAATTACTTTGAGAATGCTATCAAAATAAATAAACAATATGTTGATAGTTATAACAATTTGGGTGTCTGTTTGCTTGAACTAGAAAAATTAAATGAAGCATATGAGGTATTTTTAGATGGATATAATATTGACACTAAAAATATTAAAACTCTAATAAACCTTGGTAATGTTTTAAGTCTTCAAGATAAGATATTAGAAGCAATAAAAATTTATAATCAAGCGTTAAATTTAGACTCAAATAATCAAGAAATTTTATCAAATATAGCAATATGTTATTGCAGAGAGGGTAGATTAGAAGAGGCAAAAATTTACTATGAAAGGGCTATAGAAATAAATCCTCATGATTATAAATTACAATATGCATATTGCACTCTTCAATTGAAATTAAATAAATTTTCCAACTCATGGAATTTGTTTGATTCAAGATTATTAGTTGAAAAAAATAAAATTAAATTAACTAGTTTTGAATTGGTTAAAAATAAGCTTTTTGATAATTTAAAAATAGGATCGAAAGAGAACTTATTGATTTTAAGAGAACAAGGAATTGGCGAAGAAATACTTTTTAGTTCAGTTTATCAAGATATTATTGAAAGATTTGAAAATATTAAAATTGAAGCTGATAAAAGACTGGTTTCAGTATTTAATCGTTCTTTTGAAAAAGATATTTTTGTAGAAGATGGATACTATTCAAAGAGTTCTAAAATTTCAGAGTTTGAAAGTGTGGTTTATGCTGGGAGTATGGTCAAGTTCTTTAGAAAAAGAAAAGCTGACTTTAAAAATAAAAAATTTATATTAGCCAGAAAAGATCTAATAGATAAGTATAAAAAAATATTATCTAGTTATAATGAAAAGCTTAAAGTAGGTATTTCATGGAAAAGCATTGTAAATATCTATGGAAGTTTAAAATCACTATCTATAAGAGATTTTGAGCCTTTATTTACTGATGATAGGGTGATTATAAACTTACAATATGGAAATATTGAAGAAGATAAACAATATATTTCAACTCAAAAAAAATATCTAAAAACATTTGATGATTTAGATTTATTCAATGATATTGAATCTTGTATGGGTTTGTTAAAAAACTTAGATTTATTTATAACTGTAAGTAATTCAACAGCACATTTTGCAGGGGCTCTAGGAATACCTACTATACTCATATGTCCCAAAAAATCATCTACATATTATTATTGGAATACTGATGATGGATCTTCAATATGGTATAAAAATATTAAAGTTTTAGGAATAGAAATTTCAGTAAGTAAAACTATTGAGCGTATTAACAAAATTGTAAAGGGAAATAATAAATTTGACTTTTCAAATAATTAAAATTTCTTAATTTTTCTTGATCTCTTTATTAAATTTTTTTGATAGATATTCATCTCTTTCTTCAAGCCACTCTTTTGCGTATTCTACATCTTGCCATTCAGAAAACCATGGACCACCTCGAGTATAATGAACAGCAAAAGGCTTTTGGTTATTATGACCTGAAGTCCAGCCCTCTAACCAATTCCATCTTTCATCTAGTGATCCAATTTCATCGTCTTGACACCATTTAAATTGATGGAGATATGCGCCAGTTTCATTATTTACTTTTTCAACTGTAAGGCTTTTAGTACTAGGATGAGCACAATTGAATACTATAAAACTGGACCAATTTTTTCTTGGATATATCGTTTGTTTTTGGCCATCCATCTTGTGTCTTTCTTTGGGAGTATAATCATGTTGAACGCAGTAAACTGCTTTAGATTCATCTAAATTATTAAACAAATTTGAAACATCATCTAAAAAAATAAAATCACAATCACAAAAAACTGCCCAGCCTTGAAAATTCATAAGTCTAGGGACTAAAAATCTTGAATAAGTAAATTGTGTAGAAGCCAATGGATCGACATCTCTAGTATAAAGATTTTTTGCAATAAGTTCATCTAATTTTAGAGAAGTAATATTTATGTCAATACTAGAGTGTTTTAGTAATGAATGTTTACATACTCTATAAGCTATGTCCTCTTTGGAATCATAGCCTATAAAGAAATGAAGTTTCATATTAAATATTATTTTGTCTTAACATTTTATGAGATGTCCAAACAAGAGAATTATAATTTCCAGAATTAGATAAACTGCTCCACTCATCTTGGGTTTGATTTGTAATTTTACAAATCCATGTATTTTCTATACTGGCATTTTCAGCCCTCATAATCCAGGCATCACTTTTCTGTTTATCACTATTTTCTCCTAGTTCTATATCTGACATAAAATAACAGATTTCTTTTGATGGATTAGCACCGATCATGCCTGAAATATTTTTTCTAGCTAAGTCCCAATTTGAATTTTTTATAGCAAAATATACTAAAATTTTTTTTGATTCTTCTGCATTTAAATTATTTTTAACTAAATCATTTATAAATTTCATTTCACTTAAATCATTCTCAATTAATATTTTTGTTATAATAGATCTAAGTAAAGAACTTTGGTTTAAATTCCAGTACTTCTTGATTTGTTTACTTAAATTTCTTTTATCATTTAAGTTAGAAAGAATTTCTAAATGTAATTTAATATATGGAGGAAAGTTTTTCTTCAATTCAATTGCTTTAAGAATATTTTTTAAAGCATCTTTTATATCACTGTCAGATTTTATTTTTGCTATCTCGTAATACCCAATTGATTTATTTTCACTAAAATAATATTTGTTTATAATTTTATTTGAGAATGCTTTTTCTGATAATGTAATTAGTTGATTCCAATTCTTTGTTTTGGCAGAAATAAATATTAATGTTTCATAAAGCTTTTCAATATTAGGGTTTAAAGAAAATAATTTTTCTCCATATAAAGAAGCATGATGATAATCATGATTTTTTAAATTTTGTTCCATTAACCCCCTGTAACCTAGTGCTTCTGTTTTTTTTGATTTAATCATATCTTCATAAACATTATTTAATTCTGGAAATTTTTTCTCTATCTTTAAAACCTCAGATTTTAATAAAAGAGATAAAGAGGGGTCATTCTTTAAATAAGTCGTCATTTTTTTATGAGATTTAATTGCAGATTTATTATCTTTATTAGCTACAGCAATCATTGCATCGACAAAGTGTAGGTAGCCTTTTTCAATTTTATTGTATTTATTTTTTAGAAAATATTTACGGAGTGAAAGTCTTGATTGGAAATATAAATAAATCACAAAATATAATAGAAAAATAAAAGATAAAAAAACAACGGCAAATAAATTTGAAGAAAAAGAATATTTTAAATTTCCTATATCTAACGATACAATAAATGGATTGGTAAAAATAAAAGTGAGCACTATGATTAATAATAAAAGCTGCAATAAAAAAATTGAAAATCTATACATTATTTAATTTTGATATTTCTGTTATAAAATTATTAAAGTTATTCATTTCATTTAAAGATACTTTGAAAAAAACTTTATAATTATCTATCCTGCTTATACTGTCGTAAGCTTTTGTTATATTTCTATTTTTAATAAAAAATTTAGTTTCCTCTAATATTAATATTTTTTCATCAGAAATAATATTTACTGAAGATGGAGAAAGGTTTATGTATGGTAAAAAGATTTTGTTAAGTAAACTATTTTTTTCATTCACAATATTCTTCAAGTATAAATTAACTTCATTATTAAATTGATTTTCTAAAAATAAATGACCTTTGTATTTTTTTCTTTTTAGAATTGATAATTTTTCTAAAATAGGGTTTTTGTTATTTTCTAAAATTGTTTCTAGATATTTGAGTTCTCTATCAAAATCCATGTTATTTTCGTATTTGATTTGTATTAACTCAACTACTTCTTTGATAGATTGATTTACTAAATCAGGATTATTATTTGGCTGATCTTCAATATTTTTATTTTTTATAGAAGAAATCTCATAACTTAGAGAATTGAAATTCTTATTTAACTTTTTTATACTTTCATTGATTGATTTCAAATCAACTTTAGTTTCTTTATTTGAATTATCTTTAATAAGTTTTTCGATATTTGTTAAAGCTGTTTTTGTTTCTAATATTTCTTTAGATACATTTTTTATAAATTCAGAATTTTCGTTAATATTTTCCCTAAGTTCATTTTCTAATTCAATTTGAAGTTTGGATACCTCATCTTCATTTTGATAATTTGTATAAAGAAGATAAATTAAGAAAAAAACACATAATAAAAGAATAAAACTTAATGAAAATTTAGAAAAAACATAAAAAATATCAAAAACTTTTTTCATGCTCTTTTTTTAACATTATTAGTTTGTTGTTTAACAGTGTAAAATGCTGTACCAAAAAAAAATATGCTTGTATTTGCAGCAGAAACTTCGTGCGACGAAACATCAATATGTCTAATGGAAAACAGATCTATTGTAGAACATATTACTTTTTCTCAGGAAATTCACAGAATACACGGTGGAGTTGTTCCTGAGTTGGCTTCAAGATCGCATTTGGAAAAAATACAAATTATAACAAATGATTTATTTAATAATAAAAAAATAGAACCAAAAGGAATAGATGTTTTTACTGCTACTTGCGGACCTGGACTTATAGGTAGTTTATTGGTTGGCTCAACTTTTACCAAATCTTTAGCAATTTCTTTTAACAAACCATTCATTCCAACTAATCATCTTGAAGGACACATATTGTCTACAAGTTTTAATAACAATATTAAATTTCCAAATCTTGTCTTGCTTTTAACTGGAGGTCATACTCAGGTTTATTTGATGAAAAGTGAGAATGAAATAGAGCTATTGGGTCAAAGTGTTGATGATGCAATAGGAGAAGCTTTTGACAAAACAGCAAAATTAATCGGTCTATCGTATCCTGGTGGTAGTGAAATTGAACAACAAGCACTTAAAGGGAATGAGGACAAATTTGTTTTGCCAAAACCATTAGTAAAAGAAAAAAATTTTAATTTTTCTTTTTCTGGAATTAAAACAAATATAAATCTCTTAACAAAAAGAAATAAAATTAATAAAAATTTTGTAGAAGATTTGTCAGCATCTTTTCAAAAAAATATTACTGAAATTCTTATTGAAAAGTTAGAAAGGGGTTTAAAAAGATTAAGTTCTGAAAATAAAAATATAAGATCAATTTCAGTAGTAGGAGGAGTATCAAATAACAAATATATTCGAAGTAAAATAGAAAATTTTTTTGTCAAAAAAAATATTGAAATTTATTATCCTATAAAAGAAATGATGGGAGACAATGCTGCGATGATTGCATGGGCATGTATGAAATTTTATAAAAAAGACAGAAATGATTTATTTTTTAAACCAATGCCTAGATTAGGAGTAAGAAGTGTATTATAAAATAAATCTTGTAATAAATTTGAACATAAGAATATTAAAATGAAATATTGGTTGTTGAAATCTGAACCTATTGCTTGGTCTTGGGATAATCAAGTTACAGAGGGTCCGTCCATGTGGGATGGTGTGCGAAATTATCAGGCAAGGAATAATTTAAAGGAAATGAAAAAAAATGATTTATGTTTTTTTTATCATTCAGTTACTGAAAAAAGTGTTGTTGGAATTGTAAAAGTAGTGAAAGAGCACTACCCAGATCCCACTGATAAAACAGGGCGTTTCGTAGTAGTAGATGTTAAAGCAATAAATAAACTGAAAAACCCTGTATCCCTAAATCGAATAAAAGAAAGTAAAAAACTCAAAAATATTGCTCTTATTAAACAAAGTAGGCTTTCGGTTATGCCCATAAAAAAAATTGAGTGGGAAGAGATAATAAAATTGTCATCAATGCCATATAATCAATAAGTATGACTAAACATATTTTTTGGCTAGCATCCTATCCTAAAAGTGGAAATACTCTTCTGCGAGCAATACTATCCTCTCTTTTTTTTACTGAAAATGGAGTTTTTAATTTTAAACTTCTTGAAAGTATTACCAATTTTGAAGATACATATTTTATTTCTAAATTGAAAAAGTTAATTGGAAATGACTTATATAAGTTAAAAAGTACAACAATCTTTTATAAGTATTTGCTTAAAATACAGGAAAAAGAAAATCTAGGCTTTAAAGAGGATTTTAAATTTTTTAAAACTCATTCTGGTAACTTTAGTATTAATAATAATTTTTTTACTTCAGAAGAAAATACAAGGGGCATAATTTATGTTATCAGAGATCCAAGAGATGTGTGCATTTCTTGGGCTAATCATATTAGTAAAACATATGATGAAAGTATTGAATTCATGACTAATGATTTAGCATCACTATTATGGATTGAGGGAGAAAATAAAATTTTTGATATTAAAAATAGACCCTTATCCTTTCTTTCAAGATGGGATAAACATGTTATCTCATGGACGTCAAATAATTGGGATTGTCCTCTTTTAATCCTAAAGTTTGAGGACCTTGTTTATAAAAAGGAAGAAACAATCAAAATTATAGCAAATTTTTTTATAGATAGATTTGGTTTTAAATTTGATAATTTAGATGAAAAAATTGTAAATATTTTGGAAACAACAAACTTTCAAAAATTAAAGAAGACAGAATTAAAAGATGGTTTTGTGGAGGCACAGGCTGGAAGGCAGTTTTTTAAATCAGGAACAAAAAATCAATGGAAGAACAAATTGAATAAAGAACAAATTATTAAGATAGAAGATAAATTTGAGAAAATTATGAATAAATTTAATTATAAATAAGTTGAATTTTTATATTTTTACAAATATTCTTATTAGGTAATGAAAATTAAAAAAGAATGGGTCAATGAAAGTAAAATTAATTCAGAAGATTATATTTCACTATATAAAGAATCCATTGAAGATGGTGAGCAATTCTGGAGTAAGCAAGGAAACAGAATAGATTGGTATGAAAAATATACAAAAATAAAAAATACAAAATATTCGAATAAAGATGTAAGTATAAAATGGTATGAAGATGGAAAACTTAATGTATCATATAATTGTGTAGATAGACACGCAAAAGAAAATCCTAATAAAATCGCAATAATTTGGGAAGGAGATGAACCTGGTGATTCTAAAATAATAACTTATAAAGAACTTTTACTAAACGTTTCTAAAGCCGCAAATGTATTAAAAAAAATTGGAATTAAAAAGGGTGACAGAGTTACAATATATTTAACAATGATACCTGAATTGGCTTACATCATGTTAGCATGTGCCAGAATTGGCGCAATCCATTCTATAATCTTTGGTGGTTTTTCAGCAGAGTCAATAGCAGGAAGAATACAAGATTGTGGATCTAATTATATTATAACAGCTGATGAAGGTGTAAGAGGTGGAAAAAAAATTCCATTAAAATTAACTGTTGATCAAGCATTAGAATCATGTCCTGAAGTTAAAAAATGTTTAATAGTCAAAAGGACAAATAAAGAGATAGAAATAAATTTAAATAGAGATGTTTTTTATCAAGATCTAATTAATGAGGTTGAAGAAATTTGCGAACCTGAGTTTTTAAATGCAGAAGATCCATTATTTATTCTATACACGTCAGGCTCTACAGGCAAACCTAAAGGAGTAATGCATACAAGTGGTGGGTATTTAGTTTATGCATCAATGACCCATGAGTACATATTTAATTATAAGCCTGATGATATTTATTGGTGTACAGCTGATATTGGTTGGATAACAGGTCATAGCTACATTATCTATGGACCGCTTGCTAATGGCGCTACAACATTAATGTTTGAGGGTGTTCCAAACTATCCTGATTTTTCTAGATTTTGGCAAATAGTAGATAAGCACAGGGTTAACATATTTTATACTGCTCCTACTGCAATCAGAGCTCTTATGAGAGAAGGAGATGAATATGTTAAAAAAACTAATAGATCATCATTGAAACTTTTAGGCAGTGTAGGTGAGCCAATTAATCCAGAAGCGTGGAAGTGGTATTTTGAAGTTCCTGGAAATTCTAAATGCCCTATAGTAGATACTTGGTGGCAAACTGAAACAGGTGGTATTCTAATATCACCACAAACAGGAGCTATGGAGCTAAAACCAGGGTCAGCATCAAGACCTTTTTTCGGAATTGAGCCTTGTATTGTAAATAAAGAAGGAAAGGAATTAGAAGGTGAATGTGAAGGAATGCTTTGTATGAAAAGATCATGGCCTGGTCAAATGAGAACTGTTTATGGTGATCATAAAAGATTCATTGATACATATTTTTCTCAGTTTGATGGAAAGTACTTCACTGGTGATGGGTGTAGAAGAGATAAAGATGGCTACTATTGGATTACTGGAAGAGTTGATGATGTAATAATTGTATCAGGACATAATTTAGGAACTGCTGAAATAGAAAGTGCATTTGTGTCTCATAAAGATGTGTCTGAAGCTGCAGTTGTTGGCTATCCTCATGAAGTAAAAGGTAATGGTCTATATTGTTATGTTTCTCTAAAAGTTGGTGTCGATACATCAGATGATTTGGTGAATGATTTAAAAACAACAATAAGAGAAAAGATTGGACCAATTGCAACACCTGATTTCATTCATATCACATCAGGTTTACCTAAAACGCGTTCAGGAAAAATAATGAGAAGGATTCTGAGAAAAATTGCATGTAATGAGTTTGAGAATTTAGGAGACACATCAACTCTAGCTGATCCATCTGTTGTAAATGATTTAGTAGAAAATAGGAAAAATCGTTAGTTATCTAGGTTCCCAATGTTTTAAACACCTTGGCTCATATATATTGGCCGCACCAACTTGCGTTCTTTGACCTCCTTCTGTTTTTCTGAAAGTTTTAGTAGCTTCCAAGCCACACACATTACAAAATCCATAAATTTTTAGAATCTTGTCAGACAAACCAAGAAGCATTGAAGAAGTTTCCCATGGTTTTCCTCTAGAATCTTGATCAAGACCAGCACAGACAACATCAATCCCCTTATTTAAAATAATCTCTACGTTACTAAGTGTATCATTTGTATCCATGAATTGTATTTCATCTAAAAAAACCATATCAACTTGTGTTTTTTCAAAAACAAATTCTTTCAAAGTTGTTGCCCAGTCATTCATTGCATAACATTCATGACTTAAATCGTTATGTGTAATTATTTTTTCATTTGAATATCTATTATCAATGCTTGGTTTAATTACTATGATTTTTTTATTTTGATGTTTTGCCCAAAGAATTCTTTTTAATAATTCACTTGTTTTACCAGCAAACATTGCACCAACAATTGTCTCAAGATTTCCTCGCATAACTCAATATATTTTATTTTTGCTATTTATTATATATTTATTTTGAATAAATATAAATTATTAGTACTAATGGTAGAAGGTTTAAAAATTAGATTTGAAATTCATAATATATTATTTTCAATATATAAATTTAATAAAACTTTAAATAATCATTCAATTAAAATAAAAATTAATAAGCAAACAAAAGAGGATATTTCTTTTTTGCACAATGTAACATTAAATTCAATGAGATTTAATTTACATTGTTTAAAAATAATAAACAAATATATTAAAAAAAAATTAAGAGATCATGAAAAAATTTTATTAATAAGCGCAATAACACAAATTGTATTTTTAGACTTTAAAGAGTATGCAGTTATTAATTGCTCAGTTGAAATTGCAAAAAAATTAAAACTCTACCCAGGCCTTATTAATGCAAGTTTAAAAAAAATAGCTAAAAACAAAAATAATTTGAAAGAAGTTAAAATTAGCTTTTACGATTTTCCACTTTGGTTTCAAAAGAAAACTTTTAATTTAACAAAATTTGAAAAAAACCAATTTATTAATTATTTTTATAGGGAGCCAGACATTCATATTGTTTTTAAAAATGAAAAAAAATTAGATAAATTTGAAGATAAATTGATCAAGACATCAAAAATCTCAGGTTTTATATTAAATAAAAAAGATTTTCAAAATAAACAATCTTTTATTAATGGAGATTGGTGGGTGCAAGATTTAAGCTCCTTTCTTCCTCTTTATAATTTTCAAGAATATAATAACAACAAAGGTAAGAAATTTTTAGACGTCTGTGCAGCTCCTGGTGGCAAATCTTTTCAAATTCTTTCAAATAAACATAATATCATTTTAAATGATATAAATAATACTAGGATTAAAACTCTTAAAGATAATTTAAAACGACTAAAATTGAATGCAAAAATAATAAATAAAGATTTTACTAAATTTAATAATAAAGAGAAATACGATATAATTATAATTGACGCCCCATGTTCAGCAGTAGGGACGATTAGAAAGAATCCTGAAATTTTTTTCAAAAGAAGTGCCCCAAATTTTAATGAACTAATTTTGTTACAAGAAAATATGTTAAATAAAGCTTCAAGTATATTAAATGAAAATGGATATATAATTTATATGACCTGCTCTTTTTTAAAGATTGAAACAATTGATCAAATCGATAATTTTATCAATAAAAACTCTAATTTTTTGATAGCTGATTTTGAACTTATTAAAAATGAGAATAGCTACTCAAAATTAGTTAAGAAAAATCATATGATAACCATACCTAATATGATCTTAAATTTTAATATAGATGGATATTTTGCAGCCTTTTTAAAAAAAATAAAATGATTTTAGCTTTAAAAAAAATAATATTTAATAACATAACATCAAAATTTAATTCTAGAAAAGACTTGTCTTATTTAGATCTTAATTTTAGAAAAATAGATTTTACAAATCATAACAAGATAAAGTCATTTATTTTTAAAAAAGATTTTTATAAAAATAAAAATATTCATAATTTTGATTTTTTAAATTTTTCAAATAGGCTTGGAGGTAAAATAGGAATAAATTTATCTAAAGAAGCAATTTTTGGATGGTACAAACTAAACAAAAATAAAATAGGCTTTCCTTGGTTAGAAGATTTACCATCTAAAAGGCTGATAAATCTTTTATATAACTATGAGTATATAAACTCCTCATCAAAAATAGATAACAAAAAAAAATTAGATTTTATAATTTATTTTCATATTCAAAGAATTTTATTTGATTTCAATTCGAAGAAAATAACAGAATTAACATCATTTGATCTTGTGGCATATTTATTATCTTGTTCAATTCTTGAAAAAATGAATGAAAAAAAAATAAATTATATTAAATTTATAGTTGATAACCAAGTTGACAAATTAGGAATGCATAAAAGTTATAATTTATTAGAACATTCTAAATTTATTAATAATCTTAACGAGATAAAAAATATTTTACTTTTTTTTGAATTAGAAAAATCAAATATATTTGACAAGATAATTCTCAAAATGACATCTATATTAAATGAATATTTTCATTATGATGGAACATTACCACTGTTTAATGGTACAAATAATATTTATACAAAAAATATCTACAATTCCCTGAATAAAGAAAACTATTTAAAAAAAAGAGAGTTTTCTAATATAGACAATGGAATTGCATTTTACTCAGATAAATATAAAAAAATTTTTTTTGATGTAGTACAGCCAACTTCAGATATGATAAGTTCTAATCTCAGTGCAGGAACTCTATCTATTGAAATAAGTGGCTTTAACGAAAAAATAATTACTAACTGTGGAGCTTCAGAGAGTTTTGGTAAAAATCCTGAATATCTAAGATATAGTGCTGCTCATTCAACTGTTGTTTTGCAAAATACTAACATAAGTGAGATAAAAGAAGACAATCCACACATAAAATTTCCTCAATCTGTTGTCTTTAGAAAAGATACTGATCAACAGAAAGAAATATTTGAGGGATCACATAATGGATATTTAAAAAAGTTTAATAAAATAATTAAAAGAAAAATAATTATTTACAAAAATAAAAGTAAATTAGAAGGAGAGGATAGTTTAATTTCTTATAAACATAAAAATATAAGACTAATTTATCATATTAGGTTTCATCTGGCAGATGAAATGGTTTTAAATTTTACAAATAATAAAAAAAATGTAATTATAAAAACAAAACTAAACAACATTTGGCTTTTTAAAAGTAATACTGAGCTGATTATAGAGGATAGTATATCAGTCGATAATAATATTACTAAACCAACTAAACAAATTGTGATTAAAGGTGTATTATCAGATAAAAAGATTGTAGAAAAATGGTCCATAGAAAAAATCTAAAAAAAAAATTTGCCTTAATTTCTGTATTTGAAAAAAAAAATTTAAAATATCTTTGTGATAATTTAGATAAATATAACTATAGGTTTATATCAAGTGGTTCTACAGGAAATAAAATAAGAAGTTTAGGCTTCAAATGCCAGGATATTTCAAAACTAACTAAATTTAAAGAAATGTTTGAGGGTAGAGTTAAAACATTAAATCCATTGATCTATAGCTCTTTGCTCTACAAAAGAAATGATAAGAATCACCAAAAACAGTTTCAGTCTTTAGACTTCCCCAAAATAGATATTGTTGTAGTAAATCTTTATCCATTTAAGAAATATTTAAGAAAAAATAATAGTGATCAAATTATAGAAATGATAGATATAGGAGGTCCGAGTTTATTAAGGGCAGCAGGAAAAAATTTTGAACATATTACTCCAATAATAGACATAATGGATTATAAAAAATTAATTACTAATTTGGAAAAAAATAAAGGAACAACTGATATTTTTTTTAGAAAAAAAATGGCATTAAAAGTTTTTAAAAAAACATCTCAATATGATGAAATAATCGCTAATTGGTTAAATGAAAAATAAAAGCAGAAAAACTAAATTAAGGTATGGTGAAAACCCAAATCAAGATAGTTATTTAATTAGTCGTTCAAAGTCCTCTGTTTTTGAAAATCAAATTAGTGGAAAGAAATTAAGTTATAACAATCTGATTGATCTTGATAGTGGATTAAAATGTTTAATGGAATTTGTTGAGCCTACATCAATAATTCTCAAACATACAAATCCTTGCGGTGTTGCCTCAGCAAAAAAAATTGAGGTTGCTTTTAATAAATCTTATGAAAGTGATCCAAAAAGTGCTTTTGGAGGAATAATATTTTTAAATAGGAAGGTATCTTATAAGCTTGCTAAAATTATATTTAAAAATTTTTATGAAATGATAGTTGCTGCTGATTATGATCAAGCTGCTATCAAAATATTAGAGAAAAAGAAGAATTTAATTTTGTTAAAAATTCCCAATATTAAAAAAAAATCAGTTGAATATAGGTCAACTCTCTTTGGAGATCTTTATCAGACTACAGATTTAGATCCAATCAATAAAAAATTTCTTAGATTGGTCTCAAAAAAAAAGGGGTCAAAGAAATCAATTGATGACTTAATATTCTCATTGAAAATTGTAAAATATTTAAAATCAAATGCTGTTATATTATCTAGAAATAAGCAAACCTTAGGATTAGGTCATGGGCAAACAAACAGGGTAGATGCTCTAAATTTATCAATTAAAAATATGAATAAATATTTTAAAAAGGGTAACTTTGTTTGTGCTTCAGATGGATTTTTTCCTTTTAAAGACAGTATCAACCTACTTAATAATAATGGATGTAATGTTGTAGCTCAACCTAGTGGTTCTATAAATGATAAGATAATAATATCCTATTCTATAAGAAATAAAATTTCATTATATTTTACAAAAAATAGATTGTTTAAACATTGACAAAAAATATAAAATTCCCAAGATATCTGAAAAAATTAATTAAGTATCATCCAAAAATCACTTCAGGTAGAAAAAATTTTCAGAACCATAACTATAGAATTAATAAAACTATAGAAATAATTAAGAAATATTTTAATTTGAAAGACTAGCTTAGAATTAAAAAAATTGGGTTTTTTTTAGTTTTGTTTACTGATCCTATATTTTGATATAAACATAAATTTATGAACAAACCAAATCTTATCTTCCCTACTCCTGTTTGGACAATACAACTTGAAAATTTTGAAAACATAAACAGTGAAATGTATAATTTTATTAAGGAGACTCAGATAAAAGATAAAGAAGGTATAAAAAAAAGTAATAATAAAGGATGGCATTCAAAAGATTTTGATTTGCAAGAAACTGAACCCAAAAACTTCATAAAAAATATTTCACCATCTATTGAAAAGGTAATTGCTGATATGAATTGGGAAAAGGAAAAACAATCAGTAAAAATTAGCAATATGTGGGCTATTATAAATACTGGTGGTTCAACAAATTCAAGACATCAACATGGTAATAGCACAATAAGCGGCGCTTACTACATACGCGCACCAAAAAACTGTGGTGATATTGTTTTTTATGATCCAAGACCTGCACCAGTTTTTTATTATCCAGAAGCTGTGAGTTCTAATTTACTTAATGCTCATATTAATAGCATCACCCCTAAAGAAGGAGCTTTAATCTTATTTCCTAGCTATTTAGATCATTCAGTTAATGAAAATCTGTCAGATGATGAAAGAATTGTAATAAGTTTTAATATAACAATTCAGGCACATTCAAAGTCATGATAATTTTTTGAAATGTTTTCCCATGCTTCTCCAGTTTCTATCTCTTTAAGCGTCCATTGGCCATATGCTAAATTATTAAAAATTTTATAATCTATATTTGGGTTTTCAATATTCTCAATTTTTCCAATATAGTTTAGAGAACTTTCTGTAAAATATGAAGGAACTCCATTTGACATTGCAGTAAAACCAGCTGTAGATTGTAAACTCACAAATGCCCAAGCATCTTTAAATAATAAATTTAGTGGTTTTTCTGAAAATTTGTTATGGACCACAACTTTTCTATCTGTATATTTTCTTACTAACTTTAGTGTATCTTCTGTCCAATTAGGTACATTATATAACTTTTTCATAGCTTCTGATGGCTCTGATAGTATTATGTAATTTCCAGACTTTTTTGGTTCAATAATTTTAAGATTTAGTTTTTTTAGCCTGTCATTAGGGTAGTTACCTTTACCATTGTGTATAAAATTATTGTAAACTATTCTAAAATAGCCATCTAGATTAATTACATTTGTACGATTATTTTCAAATAATCTTTTAGACTGATTAAAATATCCATGATCCATATAATAATAATTTTTAACTTTATTAATTATTTCAAGGGTTCCTCTTAATACACCATAAGTTGCTATTGTTCTGTTGTAATCTTTGAAATTACTTACGCTGCACATAAGTGAGTCTGATCCTTTTGCAAAGTTATAACATAAGGTTTTATTAATTATATGATCTGTGTAAACAACTACGGGTTTTTCCATGAAATTATATTATAAACTAATTAGTTACTTTATAAATATATACATTTCTGTTATCTGTCTTAAGATTTTATTAATTTTATGTTCAGTGTTTTACAAAATAAACAAAGAATTAAATTTAGATTTGATAAATTTCCGTATTTAATTATTGATGACGCTCTTCCCGCAGATCTTTATGAAAAATTAAATTCCACTTTTCCTAAATATAAAAAAATAATTGGTCAAAATGAGTATAAAGAAAATTTTGCTTATAGATATAATGCATTTAACGCACTTAGAGATGATGAAATAAGTAGTGATTGGAAAGAATTTATTAAATATCATACAAGTTATGAATTTTTAGAGGAGTTTTATGACATTTTTGGGGAGTCTATAAAAAAAATTTATAAAGTAGAAAAAGAAAGATTATTTAATAAAAATAATATTGGTGTTAGGTTTGAAGGTAAAAATCATTTTAATCTAGATTGTCAATTTGTTGTTAATACCCCAACAAGTGGTGATACTAAAGTTATTGAGCCACATTTAGATAACCCAGTAGAGTTTTATGCTGCACTTTTGTATATGAAAGAAGAAAATGATAATTCTGAGGGTGGAAATTTAATCACATATGATTTTAAAGATAAACCTAGTTTTTATGGCAAATCTAGAGTTAGGGAAGAAAAAGTAAATTTAATTGAGGAAATAGAGTACAAACAGAATAGGTTGGTAATGTTCTTAAATTCTCCATATTCAATTCATGGTGTAAGTAGAAGAAGCAAGACTGAATTCTACAGAAAATATATTAACATAATTGGAGAATTTAATTTTGAATTATTTAATTATCGAAATTTTCTAGAAAAATAAATTTTTTATTTTCTTTTTTTATCATCAGGAATTTGATTTTCTGCGTTTGCACTACCTTTATCTTGATATTTATAATCTGTTTCAAATTTTAAAATATCACTTAGATATTTACCTTGAAGTGGTATTTTGAAACTATCATTAGAAAGTTTGTTTAAAGCAACTACAAGAAGAATATTTTTACCAATTTTTTCTTTTGCTATTTCAATCATTTTATTAAATTTAGAGTTATTTCTATGAGGCTTAATTTGCTCAAACATTATAGAATAATCACTACTATCTAATTTTAACTCAGCCCCATCTCTATTTGCTAGTGAAATTTTTAAAATTTTATAATTATTAGATGCCGCTAAATCAGCAAAAAAAATTGGATTAAAATTATAAAAACCATGATTAATCCAATCAATAAAAGGAAGTATATTTAACATTACACCATTAATTTTCGTTAAATTATGAAAATTTAAAAATAAAGCATATTGATTAAATACATGTTCACCTGTTCCATTATTTATAACAAGATCATATTTTTTATTAAAATTATATGTTTCAGAAATATTTTTGTTTAAATCAAATTGGAAACTTTCATATGCTCCATTTATATCAATTGATTTATAATCGTTAAAACCTATTGAATTAAAATAATCTTTAGTGCTAAAGTTTTTTTTATTTTTTAGACTTTCTAAGTTTGTCTTTTGAAAATCATTTATATTGGAATTTTGGTTTATTATATTTGATATAAAGTTATTATCTATGGAAGAAGTTTGTGAGCCAAGATCAATTGCTTCTGGATTTTTATTTACTATAATATTTTTGCATTCAAGAACATTTTGGGCAGCTAATGGGTTAAATGTCATAATAATAATATTCAGTATTTTTTTTAATTAAATTTATAATTATACTTAAATTGATGTATTAAAGTAAATAGAAATGGATAACTATTCTGATTATTACTATAAGATAATTGAAAAATATAAATTTTTTCATGAAAATGGTATCAAAGACTTGCCAGGAAATAGCACCTTTCTTGGATATTCTTTAACTAAATGGATAGTTAAAATTAAAGAAATAATAAAAAAAACTAATTCTGGTTCGTTAATAGATTTCGGTTGTGGAAAGGGATTTTTATATAATAATAAATTTAAAATCGGAGAAGAAGAATTCATTAATTTGTCTGATTTTTGGAATGTCGAAAACATTTACTTATATGATCCAGGAGTAGAAAAATATTCTACCTACCCAAATAAAAAATATGATGGTGTAATTTGTACAGATGTTATTGAGCATATTCCTGAAGATGATGTGATTCAATTTATTGATAAATTATTTAATCTTTCAAATAAATTTATCTTTTTTGTAATAGCAACGATCCCAGCTTCTAAATATTTTGACGATGGAAAAAATATACATTTATGTTTGAAAACTCAGGAAGATTGGAATGAAATTTTTCTGAATTTTAAGAAAAAGTATCCTAATATTAATCAATACGTTTATTTTAATGATTGAAAATAATTTATTCTAAATTTTTAACTTAAATCTTTGAACTTATAAAATGATTTCTGATATATATACATAATGTTTCGTGTAGGATTAACTGAATTTGTACAAACTCCATGGAGTATAAGAATAAGAGATGCGATGTTTAACGCATTAAATATGAACAAAAATATTAATTGTGAAATAATAGAAAATTATCCTGAACAAAAATATGACATTCTAATTCTTGTTGGAATTAGAAGTTTATCTAAAAGAAAATTAGATATTAATCGTTTAAGACAAAATGTAAAAATTATTATTGAAATTGGAGATAGTGGTTTAGATCCTCGTCGAACTAATGAAGATTATTATTTTTATTTCATCCCTACTGATAAACCTCTGTTTAATCACTATATTTATTTACCAAAGTTTATTGATAACCATTATTTATATCCTGAGCAATCTGAAAAGATTTCTGTTTTTGTAGATCATTATGGATGTGGTAGTCAAACTGAGCAAGAGAAACAAATTTCAATTAGAGCTATTTTATATATTTTTAATAATTTAAAAAAATATAGAAATGAAATTGATATTTATTTTCATTCTCCCAAGGGCATCGAGTTAAACCCTGAAACTATTACTATCCCTGCTGATAAAAAAAATTACTATAAAAATATAGAATTTGAAGAGATAACAAAGATTTATAGAAAGTGTCACTTTTTTTTTCCAACACATAGGGAAAGCCAAGGTATGCTTGCGCAAGAAATAGGCGCATGTGGAGGTTTAACAATAATGCAAAAATGGATGTATCCCATTGAAACGCATCACCAATTTGAACACTTGTTGTATGACTTTGAAAATTTTGTAGATTTTAGAAGACTTTTAGATATCTGCCAAAAAAAAGGTTTTATTCAAAAAAATAGAGATAAAGTAATAAAAAATTGTTCAATTTCTCAATTTAATAATGTTTTAAATGATAAAATAGAAATGATTATATCTAAACATTTTTAGTTATTTATTTATTTTTGATATTTAGATTAGCGAAAGGTTTCAAATACTCGACTTCTGCCTTGGCAAGGTTGCCGAGTACGAACTTGATCACCACAATCCTAAGTAATCTATAACATATTATACCATCAACCGATAAGAATTAAAAAAAATTAATCATAAATTAATCCCGAGGAACCAAAGGGTACATATCAAAATTTTGTTCGTCAAAAAACTTTAAACGATTAGGTATTGTGTTTAAAACTAATTCGTTATTTTCTTTTAATATTCTATCTGAACGATAGCGCACAGCTATCCATGTCAAAATACTCTCAGCCACATCTTCACTTTCAGGAAATTTTTTAGCATAATCAGAAATATGTTCTTTGTCTTTACTTTTTGCTTTTTCCCATTTAGCTTTACTTAGTAGTCCACCGAAATCCCAATCTAAAGATGTATGACCTGCTTCATGGATAAAAACTTCTTCTAGAATTTCTTTAGAAATATATTCTTTACTTCTATCGGTGTGAATTAATAAATTTTCATTACCACCACCATAGCTTTTATTTCCTTTGTGGATCCAGACAGTTTTTACATTGGTAAGTAAAAAATTTGGCAATCTTCCAATCACTTCAGAGTAATAAAACGCTTCCTTAAATGCGTTATCAACATTTTTAAATTCAGGATTTACTTGTATTTCAATAATTCTTTCCTCGTATACTGCATTAAATAAAAATACCTCTTTGTTTAACCATCGACCACCTTTTCTACGATCAAACATTTCACGATAATCTTTCCCAGTATAAATTAGCTCCTTAAATGTTGTTGGATCATTAGAGCTAATTACATCTGGAAAATACCAAATGGTTCCATCGTATGGTGGCTTAGCTTGGAGATTCATAGAAGAACAAAAAACTAGAATAAGTAAAATTGAGATAAATTTCATATTAATATTTTGAAACTCTATTAATTTTTTTAATTCATCAAGAGTATAATATTTAAAATGCCGATATAAGGCCGATTAAGAGTAATTTATCTAGAATTTTGGAGCGGGCGAAGGGATTCGAACCCTCGACTTCAACCTTGGCAAGGTTGCGCTCTACCCCTGAGCTACGCCCGCTTAAATATCACAATTACCACTTTAAGTTTATAAGTCAATATTTGAGAAAATGATTTATTTAAATCTTCTTCTATAGATAACATCAACCAGTAACATATGAGGAAGAGTTAATGCCGCAAGACCGATGAAAATTACTTTTAATATTGACTCATATAACGAAAGATTTTGAACCAAATAGTAAATAATTCCTAAACCACCAACCCAAGAAATGATTGTAAAAACTAATGTTGAGTAAATAACAAATTTTTTATTTGTTAAATTTAAATAAATATTTTTAATCAAATGTTTTAGATGTTTATAGGTATGGAAAAAACAAAAATATATTGCAAAACTTAGAAGTGGATCAAGGAAATAAAAAATTATTAAAAGAAATAAAATTTCAATAACTCCTTTTCTTAATTTCTTTTCAAAGATAGATAGGTAAATAAAATATATTATTGAGAGTATAGTTAAAAAATAAGGAATAAATAAATATTTTTGAATTAAATAAATTTTATCATTAGTAAGATATTCAAATATCAAGAAAGATTGTTTTTCATTAAAGAATATAATACCAAATATAATTGTCATTCCATATGTAAAGCTCACAGAATACTTGTATTTATTAATTTTAAAGTTTGTCCAATCACATAAACCAAAATGAATAATAGTCATTATTATAAATATAGTCAGTGCAATAATAGAAAAGTTTAACCAAAATAAAATTACAAAGAAAAATAGAATGATGTAATAAAATAGAAATTGTACAAATTGAATTGTCTTATTAAATCCTACCAATGCAGCAACTGCACCATCAAATGAGCCATGAGGTAGCCCAATAAAAAAGATCAATAAAAAGGAAATTATATTTAAAATTGAAAGATCGGCCATCACCTTACTTAAATAGTTCTTTTATAAATGGTAGCTTGGGCATACTTTTAATGATCTTGAATTTAGTTAATAAATTAGAATCACCCATCATAAAACTTTGAAACTCGTTTCCATTAAGATTAGAGGCAAGCTTAATAAAAGACTGCCCATCTTCATTATTATTTTTCAAAAAGTTAATAAAGATTTTATCCATTTTTCTGTCTAAAAATTTATGAATATTTACAGAATTTTTCTTAGAATTTTTTAATAATTGAATTTGTTTTATTAGAAATGAAAAAGCATATCCAGTTGAAGGTTTACAAGCACCTCCTCTAATTCCAATATTGAAAATATTAGGATTAACTGAATTTTTTTCCTCTGAAAAAAACATTGGTATTAAACCTTTTTCAAAGCTTTTTTCTTTAAATATATTTATATTTTTTAACTCCAAATATTCATTTATTTTCTCTCTATACCATGAATCTTTGAAAACCTTAGTTGAAAATACTGTAGATTCAATAAGTGCAGTATTGTGACTAAAAGGTAAAATATACATAAAATGCAAAAGGTTTTTTTCTTTAGTAAAATGCATTAAGGTTAATTTATTTTTGTTGAAAGTATTATCTGCTGCAATAATGTTAATTCCATAAAAATGTTGCAACAACTCACCTTTTTTTTTCTTTGTTGACCTTGAATCATATATTTTTTCTGCGTAATATTCATTGTTGTCTGATGTAATTATTTTAAAGTAATTTTTTTCAGAGAAATATTGAAGGACTTTATTATTTTTTATTTCTAATTTGTTTTTTGTTTCTAAACAGTAATTCCTCCATTTTTTAAAACTAATTACACAATATGGTTTATCTCTACTAGTATGTATAATTTTAGTGTTCTTGTTACCAATGGTCCAATTAAACCATTTTTTTTCAATAATATGTTCAAATGGTTTCATCCAGTCAGTTAACCAGAAACCAAAAAAATTATCTCTGTTTTGTATATCCTCATTTTCAAATGCGATTATTTCTTCAACACTATCTCCGTAAAGAATTTTATTAACAGCTAAACCACTAGGACCTAAACCAATTATAGCGGCTTTATAAATTTTCATTTGGTAAACTGTCTCTTATTTTTTGATATTGATGATTCATAAACGGAATAAATATAAAAATAAAAACTGACTTAAGTGTAATAAGAGTTTTTTCAAATGAATTTAAATATACTCTTTTTCTAATATATTTTTTTTTATTAGATTTTATCTTAATACCAATACCTCTATAAACATTAGCTGCAATAAATATTCCTAATCTGGTAGAGAGAGGGATATATTTCAAACCTGCAAAACCATTTTTATAAAACTTTTCTGATAAGCTTATTACTTTATGAATTGCGTCTGAAATTATTTCATCTTTTTCTAGACTTAATTCATGAAGATTGTTTAAATTCTTAAGAGATATATTAGGTATCCAATTTGCAGGCAAATATACTCTTTCCATTTTTGAATCTTCATAAACATCACGTGCTATATTTGTTAATTGCATACCGATACCTAAATCGATCGCAGATGGCTCAGCCTTGATATTTTTTACTCCAATAATTTTTGACATCATTAATCCAACAGTGCCAGCAACATGGTACGAGTATTTAATAAGTTCTTTCTCATTTTTAATTCTAGGTTTTTTCTGATCCAAAATTAATCCCTCAATTAAATCTATAAAAATTACATTATTAATTTTATTTTTTTGTAAAAAAATATTTACTTTATTTTTTTTATTATTCTTAATTTCTTCAATTGAGTTTTTAAGGTAGATAGTTTGATCTTTATTATATTTATCAGCAATATCATCAAAATATCTACAAATTGAATAAAGAATGCCTGCATTTGTTTTGTACCTTTTTGGTAAAAAAAAACTTGCCCAATAAAAACTTTTGCCTTCTCTTTTAAGATCGATAGATGAATTAAGCTCCAAATCAATCATTGTTATTTTAATTCAGATCTAATTATATTTTCAACAACTTTAGCTGAAGAAAGAACTCCTGGTATACCTGCTCCTGGATGGGATCCTGCAGCAGAAAAATATAGATTTTTAATTTTTTTATCTTTGTTATGATATCTAAACCAAGCTGATTGTGTAAAGATGGGCGCTATAGAAAAACCTGCTCCATGCATAGAATTGTAATCATTTTTAAAATCTTTGGGATTCATCCAAAAAACATCAGTGATATTTTTTTCTAAATCTGGCATGATTGTTTGTGAAAGTTCTTTAACTATTTTATTTTTAAGTTTCTCTGATTCAATATCCCAATCTAGATTACCTTGTAAATTTGGCACTGGGCACAAAACATAAAAGCTATCACAGCCTTCTGGAGCAAATGACTTATCTGTTGCTGTAGGTCTATGAATATACAAAGAAAAATCTTCAGATAAAATTTTATTTTTAAATATATCATGAAGTAAAGACTTAAATCTTTCTGTCATCCAAATAGTATGGTGTGCAACTTCATGATATTGTTTTGTCGTTCCAAAAAAAAGCACAAAAAGACCCATAGAATACAGTAAGTTTTTTTCTCCCAACACAGGTCTGTTTAAATTTTCATTTTTTAAAAGTTTGGAATAAACCATTGGTGGGTCAGCATTACAAACAACCAAATCTATATCAGTAATTTCTTCTTTGGTTGTTATTATTTTAGTTATCTTATTATTTTCAACAATAAATTTTTTTGCCTCTGTATTTGTTTTAATTTTAATACCACACTCAATCATTAATTTTTTTAATTCATAGACAATTTTACCTGTTCCACCCATGCAAAAAAACACTCCCCATTTTCTCTCTAAATAATGAATTAAAGCATAAATCGATGTTGTTGTATGTGGATCACCGCCAACTAAAAGAGGATGAATTGAAAATGCTTTTCTAAGATAGGGGTTTTTTAGATAGTTGTTTACAAGTTGAGATACTGTGAAATAACTTTTTAAAACAATTAGATTAGGAATAACACCTAACATTTTAAAAAAAGAAGTGAAGGGTTTGTCAGCTAGTTTTGTAAAACCCACATCAAATATTTTTTTTGATTGATTTAAAAGTTTATAATATCCTTTTATGTCCCTCTTATCAAATTTACTTATCTCACTGTTTGTTTTTTCAACAGTAGAACAATAATCAAAAGTCTTACCATCGTGAAAATAATATCTATACCAGGGTTCAAGAGGAACAAAATTTAAATAATGTTCTCTTTTTTTCCCAAATAAACTAAATAATTCATCAAAAAGAAATGGCGCTGTTATCACCGTTGGTCCTGCATCATGTTTAAAACCATTCACTTCAAAAACTCTTGCTCTTCCTCCAAGCTCGTCTAGTTTTTCAATGATTGTTGTGTCGTACCCAAGTTTTTTTAATCTTAGGCTGATAGCCAATCCTCCAAAACCGCTTCCTATAACTACTGCTTTTTTTCCCATTGTTAATTTTGTAATTGTATTTAAATACCTTATTTCTTAATAAATATAATATTATTTATGCTTACAAAGACAGATTTATTTGAATTACTTAGTGTAAAAAATAAAGATTTTCAAATACATGATCATGATCCTTTATTTACAGTTGAAGATTCTGAAAATCTAAGAGGTGAAATTAGAGGGGCACATACAAAAAATTTATTTTTAAAAAATAAAAAAAACAATTTTTTTCTTTTTAGTTGTGATGAAAATGCAAAGGTTGATTTAAAACAATTTTCTAAATCCATCGATGCTAAGAATTTATCATTTGCTAACGCTGAATATTTAGAGAAATTTTTGGGTATAAAGCCAGGGTCAGTATCGCCATTTGCTCTTCTTAACGACAAAGATAATGTTGTTAAATTTTACTTAGATGAGAAACTTTTTAACAGTGAATTAATTAACTTCCACCCCCTAATTAATACAACAACTATAAGTATAAAGACTTCAGAGTTTATAAACTTCCTTCTTGAAAATAATAAAAAAATTCATATTTTTTCTCTAAATAGTTATAGTATAGTCAAATCTTTATGAGTGAAAATTCAAATATAATCGATGTTACTGAAGCAGAGTTTAATGATCAGGTTATTGAGGCAAGTGAAAATAAATTAATTGTTGTTGATTTTTGGGCTCCTTGGTGCGGTCCTTGTAAACAATTAACACCAATTTTAGAAAAAATAATATCAAAATCAGGAGATAAAATCACCTTAGTAAAAATTAATATTGATGAAAATCAACAAATTGCTGCGCAATTAAGAATTCAATCAATTCCAACAGTCTACGCTTTCAAAGATAAGCAAATTATTAATGCATTTCAGGGCGTTATTCCTGAGAGTCAGATTATTGAATTTATTGAAAAATGCTTAGGATCTAAAATTAATGAAGACTTCACTGAATTTTATAATGAAATAGAAAGCGCCATGGCTCAAAATAAGTTTGAAGAAACTAAGGACACTCTTTTAGAATTTATTTCTAAAAACTCAGATGAAATTAAAGGTATTTGTTTTTATTTAGAATGTTTGATCGAGCTTAAACAATTTGAAGAAGTTGAGACATTCATTAGCTCATTAGAAAAAGATATGCAAGAAAAGGAAGAGATTAAACAGGTTTTAAAAAAAATGGAAATTGTAAAAAATAATTCATTCGGACCAAATATTAATGATTTACTTAGTAAGCTTGAGAATGAACCAAACAATATCGATTTAATTTTAGAAATATCAGATAAATATTTTTCAATTAAAGAATATGAAAATGGAATGGATTTACTTCTAAAAAATTATCCAAAAAATAAGGATATTATAAAAAATAAGATGGTAGAATTTTTTGCTGTACTTGGAAATACTGATCAGGTTACCATACAATATAGGAAAAAACTTTCACAATTAATGTTTTCATAAAATGGAAATCCCTATTTTTCCTTTAAATGGAGCCGTCCTTTTTCCAGGAACAAGCTTGCCTCTGAATATATTTGAAAAAAGATATATTGATATGGTTGACTATGCTCTTTCAAAAGAAAGATGTATAGGTATGATACAATCTGATGAAAATGATAAGCTCTATAATATTGGTTGTATTGGGAAAATTCATAATTTTAGTGAAACAATAGACGGACGATATTTAATTAGTCTACAAGGTACTAATTGTTTTAAAGTTAAGAGAGAGTTAGAAAAAAAATATAAGTTTAGGTTGGTTGAAGCTGAAATGTTGGTTTTTGAGGAAGATAAAAACATTATAAATGAAAAACAAAAAAATAATCTTTTAGATAAGTATAGCCAATATATTAAAGTCAAAAAAATAAACTTAAACTTAGAAGAAATTCAAAATATAGATTTTAATCAAATTATAAAGTTTATAGCAATGATATCTCCTTTTAGTGACATTGAAAAACAAGTTCTTTTGGAAACAAAAAGTTTAAGTGATTTTTATAAAAAACTTCACTCAATTTTAGAGCTTGAGATCGTTGAAGATAATAATAATAAAACTATTAATTAATACCCATAGCAAAATCACTTATCTGATTTTTTAATTTTTTACTTTTCTCTATTAAATTTATAGCTGAAAATCTTGCATGATTAAAAACTGTATTGTCTAATTTAAATACACTATCAACTTTATCAGTGATTTGATACAGCCTGTAAGCTTTGTAGAAATTATCTTTCTCAAATTCTTTACAAAATATTTTATCTCCCAATTCCAAGCCCATAGAGTTATATTTTTTTACAAGATTATATACACTTTCTACATCTTGCATGCCTAGATTCCATCCTTGTCCTGCAATTGGATGAAATGAGTGGGCTGAATCACCTAAATAAACAATTCTATTCTCAAAAAATTTAGAGTTTAAATGAGCTTTTAAAGGAAAGGTTTGTTTGGTGATTATTTTTTTTATCTGACCCACACTTCCCTGTGTCTTTTCGTTAAGAATAGAAATAATTTTATTATCATCTAAGGAAAGTAAAGAGTTTATAAATTTATTAGTGTTTGTCCAAACTATGGAGCTTTGAAACTGATTTTTATTTTTTTGCATTGGTAAGATTGCAAGTGGTCCATTTTTAAAGAAAAACTCGTAAGCAGTGTTATTATGATTTTTTGAGTGATAAAAATTTATTACAATTGCTTTTTTTTTATAATCTTTTCTATAAATTGGTGTTTTAAAAATTTTTCTTATAGAGCTGTTTTTCCCATCACATGCAAATAGAATATTTGTATTAACATAGAAATTATTTTGCCTAGTTATAATCCTGTCGCTTTGATAAAAAATATCTTTAACAGAAACATTGTTGAAAATTTCTACATTTTTTTGTTTTTGTAATTTTCTATATAAGCAACCAAGTATAAATTCGTTTTTAACAATGTATCCCAAGTTTGACTTTCTCCTTTGGTTGTCAAAATAAATTTTGTTTGACTGACTTCTATCTATTATTTGAATTTTTTTTATTGGTTCAGCATAATTATGAATTTCATTCCAAATATTAATTTCTTCTAGGAATCTTTTTGTTCCCTCAGATATTGCAGTGGTTCTTTTATCTAAAATTTTCCTGTGATCAAACTTAGCTTTACTCTCCAAAACAACCACATTGTTACCAAGCTTAGAAAGCGCATAGGCTGTTGCCACCCCTATTAAACCACCTCCTATAATATTAATATTTGATTGAATTTCTTTCATAATTTTCTTCGAATTACCATAATCTAAATGTATTACAATCTAACTATATGTTCAAGTATGGTTCTTTTCGAAATTTTGTTATTAAATTTTTTGTAGGGTTAATTTTATTTGGATTTGGCTTAGCTTATCTTAGCAGTCTTTATTCATACTCTTCAAATGATCCTGGCTTTAATCAATTTAGCTACAATATTAATGATAATGAAATTAAAAATATCTTAGGTTTTTTTGGTGCATATTTATCAAGTTACTCTTTAATATTTATTGGTACACTAAGTTATATGTTTGCTTTTATTCTAACAATAGAAGGCAGCAAACTTTTTTTAGGCATTACCAGTCGTTCTATAATTATTAAGTTTTTATCAAACTTATTAGGGATAATTTTAATTAATATTTCACTAAGATCAATTGAAGAGGTTTATTTAGAAAGAGGTTTAATATCTCAATTCATAATTGATTTATTTTCAAATATTAATCTAAATTTTTTAGAAAATATTATTATTTATTTTATTATAAATTTAATAATTTTTTTGATTGGTATTTATCTAATACTTTTATCGTTTAAAATAAATATATCATGGATAAGTAGAATTGTTTCTTTTTTAAAATTATTTAAGTATCTCAGAGTTATATTTTCTATATTTGGTTTATTTAAATATATAAAATTCGATAAAAAAACTTCAAAGAAAAATATAAGAAGTGAACCAACAATCAAGAAAAAAAACTATGTTAGTTTAGGTAATAAAACTATCTTAAAATCTAGGAATGAAAGACAGCCTGATTTAGATAATTTTAGTTTTAGTCTTCCTTCAAAAGATCTTCTCTCAAAATCTAATTTTAAAAATAACAAAACAAAAGAACTTGATAAAATAAATAGTGATGCAGCAATAAAATTAGAAAAAACACTTTCTGAGTATGGTGTGGAAGGAAAAATAATTGGTTTTAGTAGCGGTCCAATTGTTACACTTTTTGAATTTGTTCCTAATGCAGGAATCAAATCAAGTAAAGTCATTGGTTTGTCAGATGATATTGCGAGAGCCATGTCTTCTATTTCTGCTAGAATTTCTACGCAGCCTGGTAAAACAAGTTTAGGTATAGAAATCCCAAATGGTAAAAGGGAAAGTGTTTTATTTGCTGATTTAATTGAAGAGGAAGATTTTGAAATAAAGAATGACTCACTAACTCTTGCATTAGGAAAAGACATATCTGGAAAAAGTATTTTTGCTAATTTAGAGCGAATGCCGCACCTCTTAATAGCAGGAACAACTGGCTCTGGTAAATCAGTAGGTATTAATACAATGATTTTAAGTATACTTTATAAATTTAAACCTAATGAGTGCAAACTAATATTAATTGATCCTAAAATGTTAGAACTTAGTATTTATGAAGACATACCCCATTTACTTACACCTGTTGTAACTGATCCAAAAAAAGCAGTGTTTGCTCTAAAATGGGTCGTTAGAGAAATGGAAAATAGATATAAATTAATGAGTTCTTTAAATGTAAAAAATATAGACTCTTACAATGATAAGGTTCTTAGAACTATTTCATCTGGAAGAAAACTATACAGAGAGGTGCAAACTGGAGTTGATGATGATTCAAGAATGCCAATAATTGAAAAACAAGAAATTCTTCTAGAAAAAATGCCATACATAGTTGTTGTAATTGATGAAATGGCTGACTTAATGATGGTGGCGGGAAAAGAAGTTGAGTCACTCGTACAAAGATTAGCACAAATGGCAAGAGCATCAGGTATACATCTCATTACAGCTACCCAAAGACCCAGTGTTGATGTAATTACTGGAACAATAAAAGCCAATTTTCCAAGTCGTATAAGCTATAAAGTATCAAGTAAGTTTGATAGTAGAACAATATTAAATGAGATGGGCGCAGAACAATTGCTTGGAAGCGGTGATATGTTATTTTTAGAAAATGGAGGTATTATAAAAAGATTACACGGCGGTTATGTTTCAGAAAATGAAGTTGATAAAGTTGTAACTCATATAAAAAAACAGGCTTTATTTGATCACAAGAATGAAATATCTTTATCAGACAATGAATTGAGTTCTTCAATTAAAGAGGATCTTATTTCAAGTAATAATGACGAACTTTATAGTAAAGCAGTTGAAATAGTCATTAAACAACAAAAGGTTTCAACTAGCTATATTCAGAGATATCTTCAGATTGGTTACAATAGAGCTGCTAGAATTATAGAAAAAATGGAAGAAGATGGCATCATAAGTGAAGCAAATAATGCGGGTAAGAGACATGTTCTCAAAAAATAAGAATTATCTAAATTTTTTTTGTATTATTTTTTTTTTAACTATATCTTATAAAGTAGACTCCAACGCGAATATCAAAACTAAGATCTTAGATCATTTAAACTCACTTGAAAATTTCTCTGCATCATTTATCCAAAATGATAGTGAAGATTTAAGTGAAGGAAAAGTTTATATTGGAAAGAAACGAGTAAGAGCTGAATACTTAAATCCTTCAAAAATTTTAATAGTTTTGGATGAAGATAAGGCAATG